>JBBSLN010000581.1:0-1940 GCA_038255205.1 Flavobacteriales bacterium | reverse complement strand
TTGGCAGGCAGGCGCAGGAATTGTTTCAAAATCCAAACCAGAAGACGAATTGCAAGAAGTGTACAATAAATTGGGAGCGTTGACAAAAGCGATTGAATTGGCAAAAGAAATTTAACCAACCTGCAAGGTTTCAAAAACCTTGTAGGTTTAATTTGAAGTGTTATTATTATAAGATTTTGGGCGTTACCCAAAAAGGGTCGGGCTTTCAGCTATATCTTTTGCAAAAAAAGCAAAAGGATACCGCTTCAATCCCGAACGCAAAAAAAAATAGGAGGCATTCAGCAGTAGGCAGTAGGCAGTAGGCAGTAGGCAGTAGGCAGTAGGCAGTAAAATAAAAAAAATTTCTGGATTTGAGGAAGATATTCAATAATGGAAATTTATACTAACTTGATTTTTCCCTTCGGGGAAATGTCCGCAGGACAATGAGGATTATGAAAAAAATATTAGTCATAGACAATTACGACAGTTTCACCTACAATCTCGTCCATTATTTGGAAGATTTGGGTTGCGACGTCACCGTGAGACGTAACGACCAATTACATTTAGATGACGTCGAAGCATTCGATAAAATTGTTCTGTCTCCAGGTCCAGGAATACCTGATGAAGCAGGATTGTTAAAAGCAATCATAAAACGATATGCGCCAACTAAAAGCATACTTGGCGTTTGCCTTGGCCAACAAGCAATCAGCGAAGTTTTTGGTGGGAAACTAATCAATCTGGAAACTGTTTTCCATGGCGTCGCAACCAAAGTCACACGCTGTGTCGAAGATGAATTCCTGTTTCATGGATTGGAAAAAACCATTGAAGTCGGTCGTTACCACTCGTGGGTTGTGGATGCAAATTTACCAGAAGTTCTTGAAGCAACGTCGTATGACGAAAATGGTCAGGTAATGTCATTACGACATAAAGTTTATGACGTCAAAGGCGTTCAGTACCATCCAGAATCAGTTTTGACGCCTGATGGGAAGAAGATATTGGCTAATTGGATTAATATGTAGGCAGTCTTCAAAGTAGGCAGTCCGAAGTCTGCAGTTTGCAGTCCAAAAACCGCACACTACTGAAGACTGCCGACTGCCGACTGCCAACTGCCGACTGCCGACTAAACACTGAACACAAAAAAAATGAAGCAAATATTAAACAGATTAATAAACCAAGAAAGCATCTCAAGTGAAGAAGCCAAACAGGTATTGGTCAATATTTCTAAAGGTGATTATAATCAAAGTCAGATTTCTTCTTTTCTGACCGTTTACATGATGCGGAGCATTACAATTGAAGAATTACAAGGTTTCAGGGATGCACTTTTGGAACTTTGTATTCATGTCAATTTGGATGAATACAACGGCATCGATTTATGCGGAACTGGAGGAGACGGTAAAGACACGTTCAACATTTCCACATTAGCGTCTTTCATCACGGCTGGCGCAGATGTTAATGTGGCTAAACATGGTAATTATGGTGTCTCTTCCGTAAGTGGTTCCTCAAATGTTTTGGAATTTATGGGTGTTAAATTCACTTCAGATATTGACTTTTTAAAACAAAGTTTGGACGAAGCTGGAATTTGCATTATGCACGCCCCTTTATTCCATCCGGCTATGAAAAATGTGGCACCTATCCGGAAGGATTTAGGCGTTAAAACCTTCTTTAATATGTTGGGACCAATGGTGAATCCATCATTCCCCAAAAATCAAATGGTGGGCGTTTTCAGTCTTGAATTATTGAGGTTGTATGGTTATTTATATCAAAACACAGATAAAAATTACACTATCATTCACGCGCTTGATGGGTATGACGAAATATCCTTAACTGGGCCAGCAAAAGTCATTAAAAATTCATCGGAATTTATGATTGGCCCAGAACAATTTGGATTGGATATTTTGACGCAAGAGGCCATTCATGGTGGAGACACGATTGAATCTTCGGCTAAAATTTTCACTCATATA
>JBBSLN010000580.1:0-1944 GCA_038255205.1 Flavobacteriales bacterium | reverse complement strand
GGCCATTCGCCTTATGAAGTGTCTAAAATCTATTTTATCCCCACACATTCCTTGGAATTGATTGAAGCCGCTGCGCTCAAACAAGCCGTCAAAGAGAATCGCATCGAAGCTCGCGAACCCATGGTCATGACCTTTGATGTAATGATTCAATTTATGGTGACCTTAGCTGTTGGTGAAGGTTTTGACAGTAGGAAATTATTTGAAATGATACGAAGAACTCATGCCTTCCAATTTATGACGGAAGACGATTGGCATTGGGCGATTCAATTCATCACACAAGGCGGTAATACTTTAAGTGCCTATGAAGAATTTCATAAAGTCATTAAGGATGAGGACGGATTGTATAAAGTAAAAAGCCGTCGCATCAGTATGTTGCATCGTATGAATATTGGTGCGATTGTAAGTGACGCTATGTTAAAAGTCAAGTTTTTCTCTGGTGGATACGTCGGAATGGTGGAAGAATATTTTATTTCAAAAATGAAGATTGGCGACCATTTTATTTTGGCTGGTCGTGTGCTTGAAATTGTAAACATCAAGGACATGACCGTTTTTGTGAAACGAAGCAAAAGTAAATCTGCCAGAGCACCGAGTTGGTTGGGCGGACGATTGCCTTTATCGTCTTACTTGAGCCAATATCTACGGATAAAACTGGCGGAATCATTAGAGCCAAAAACTAGTGAAAAGGAACTCAAGTTCTTGCATCCTTTAATCGTGCAACAAGAGAAACATTCTCATATACCAAGGCTTGATGAATTTTTGGTGGAAATGATTGAAACTAAAGACGGTTTTCACTTGTTCATGTATCCGTTTGAAGGTCGGCTGGTGCATGAAGTGATGGCCGCTTTGATTGCTTTCAGATTGAGCCAAATCAAACCATTGACTTTTACCATCGCCATGAACGATTATGGGTTCGAATTGTTAAGTGATCAGGAAATTCCTATTAATGAAGGTAACGTTGAAAAATTGCTGTCCAAAGAACATCTGATGGATGATGTTATCGGAAGTATCAATGCATCCGAGATGGCATCGCGGAAATTCCGTGATATTGCTGTGATTTCAGGATTGGTTGTACAGTCACAGCCAGGCAATCGGAAAAACAACAAAAGTTTGCAATCTTCATCTGGATTGATTTTTAGGGTTTTGGAAGATTACGAACCGCAGAATTTATTGTTGCGACAAGCCTATACCGAAGTCTTTAATCAGCAGTTGGAAGAAGTACGACTAAAAGCCGCTTTTGAACGTATTTCAAATAGTAAAATTATAATAAAACACGCAAAATCATTTACGCCTTTGAGTTTTCCGATAAAAGTTGATAGCTTGCGACAATCTTTGACAAGTGAAGATCTGGACAGTCGCATCAAGCGTATCAAAAATGAGGTTTTAAGGCAAACCAAAGTATGAGTATAGTAACAAAAGAAATTGAATGTTGTGGAGAAATTTTAACATTGACAAATCAGCGCGCTTTGTATTGGAAACGCGAACAGATGTTGGTGCTTTCAGATGTTCATATTGGTAAAACAGCCCATTTTAGAAAGGCTGGGATTGCGATACCTTCTCAAATTTTAGTGAATGACCTCAAACGTCTCGAAAATCTGATTCAGAATTTCGAGCTTAAAACCATTTTAATAGTCGGCGATTTATTTCACGCTGAAGTCAACAAAGACATAGAAACCTTTAAAGAATGGAAGCTTCAATTTAAATCCATCGAATGGCGACTTATAAAAGGTAATCATGACCGATTGAAATCTTCTGTTTACGAAGATTTGGGCATTGAAGTTGATAGTGACTATTATGAACGCTTACCATTCAGATTTGTACATGACGTCAATCAATGTGAAGACGATGTGTTTTGTATCTCTGGACACACACATCCAGGTGTTATCATAAAAGGGAGAGGTAAGCAAACAATAAAACTGCCCTGTTTTCAAGTATCTAATAAACAGT
>JBBSLN010000579.1:0-1946 GCA_038255205.1 Flavobacteriales bacterium | reverse complement strand
TGCGCCATGTGCCTTCACTGTAATGGCTCCAAAAAATTTATCTCCAAAATAACGCTGTAACCCAATCCTATTGTAAACCCGTCCTTCAAAATCATAAGGATAGTAAACATAATACCCCAATTGCGTGATTAAGGATGTTTTATTGATGAACAATTCGTGACCGACAAAAATCCCAAGACGCTTCCAATCTTCATCGCCTTTCACATCCAATTCTGGGAAAGCAACAGAATAGTAGTAAATCAATTCCTTTAAAAATTTTGCTAGAAAAACATCTGTTCCAAATTGAATGGCCGATTTATGATTCAGACGTTTATCAGCATAACCAGAAAATACGTAAAATGGAAACTGTCCTTGATTGTTAATGTCGCTTTCATTGATACCAGAACGAAACGCAAAATTGTATTTAATTGGTTCCGTAAATTTCTTCTCCTCCGTTGACGGAATATATTCAGGTTTGTTATCATGATCGAACAAATAATTCGCGCCAATATTGAATGCAAAGGTATTAGTGGAATTGTTGGGTGCCTTGACGTTGGCATTCGAATAGTGAATTACGGACACTCCGGCTTGCATACCAAATCCTTCAAAAATATTTTCCTTTTTAAAGTTGAACTGAAGATATGTGGAACTCAACAAATCAGAACCATAGGCATTGTTGATATAGTTGTCATATTTATCGTAAGGCTTGGTAGCATATGCAATTCCTTGCCCAATACGGAACATCAAACTTCGTTTTAAAAAATAAAAGTTGAAATGTGCATATAAGCTGTGATTTTCTCCCAAATAAAAGTTCTTCATATCCTGATAGACATATGAAACTCCCCAATCAGGATAATTGTATCGACTTTCCCAATCCTTAAATCCGTAGGTTTTTTTATTGAAACTTAAAATTAAACCGGTCGGATGGTCCGTAATTAAATGTGATATATCAGGATTATGTTCCATGATGGTGCCATAGAAATAATTGGCATCCAATTCAAATGATTTTTTATCTTCCTGTGAATAAATAAACAACGAAGTCAATAAAAAGAAGGTAAAAACTAGCTTTTTCATCAAGAGGGCTTATGTCGCAAAAATAAACGAATAATTCTTATTGTTGTGACGCGAAGACTTTATAATATTATTTTAAATTTTGTAGTGCTTTCTCTAGTAAGTTAAAAATAGTAGGAATGTCTTCTTTTTTAGCTGTTCCAACAGATAACCTAAACCAATTGGAATCTGTTGATGCACCAAATGCGTAGAAAGGTACAATGGCTAATTTTGCTTCTTGCAGCAGATAGCTCGTGACCTCCTGGATTGAATTTAATACCTGTCCTTCTTCAGTGGTTTTTCCAACCAAATCAAATTGAACCGTCAAATATAGTGCTGCTTCTGGCTTAATTGCCCTTACCGGAAATCCATTTTTTTTCAATGTATTGAAGCCGTCATAGAAAGCTACTAAACGAAAATTGAGTTCTTTTTTAATATCATCGATATAGTTTTTGACCGCTTCGGTTTGATTCAGATATTTGGCCGTTGCTACTTGCCCTGCTTTTGGAGCCCAAGCACCTATATGACTTAACAAAGCCTTCATCTTATTAATAACATGTAATGGGCCGAAAGCCCAACCGACACGAACACCCGTCGAAGCAAATGCCTTTGAAATACCATCCACAAAAATGGTGTACTCTCGCATTTCTGGAAGTAAGCTTACAGGATTGTAATGCTTGATGTCGCTATAAGTTAATTGCCAATAAATTTGATCGTACAATACGTATAACGGCTTTAAATTCTCTGCTTTTCTTCGGTTATTTTCTTCAACAACCATTTCCGAAATTGCCATCAAAGTTTCTTTGTCAAATGTTGTTCCTGTTGGATTTAAAGGCGAACATAAAGCAATCAAATTGACATTTTTTATATGTGGCTTGATGTCTTCTACCGTTGGCATGAATTTATTTTCATGCAAT
>JBBSLN010000578.1:0-1957 GCA_038255205.1 Flavobacteriales bacterium | reverse complement strand
TGTTAAGATCTTTCAAATTCTCCAATTGTGATTTGTACGCACCATCAATCGTTATGGCCTTCAATTCCTTACTGCTAAAGGTAATGACGCTATTGCAGCCTCCTTTACATTCTACCGCATCGCCGCTTTGGGCCTCCGTTTTTGTAGCGGCGATTAGTTCTGGAGAAATTACAGTCGCGTAATCTGATAAGCCGTCGCCATTAAAATCGCCGAACAATTGCCTCTTATTCCTGATTGAAGCATTGGTTTCGCGAGCACTGGGAAAAATGGCCGCATCCAGATCTTTAGCATTTTCAGCAACGCCTTCCCGTAGTATTTTAAAAGCACCATTTTTATACATCACTGAAAGATACGAGGGGTAATCTGCTTCTATCCCGTTGTAGTTGATGTGTTTGGTAAACTTCACTAAATAGCTTACTGCCTCTTTTGTGATGACCAATTGATCATTTAAAATACGCTGTGTATAGTCTGGAAATTGTTGAAATAGCAAATTCTTATCTTGCTGCACTTGCGTTCTAGTGCGCTCTTTGCCGTAATAGGTGACGACATCCATATAATTACGTTCTAGGTACGGTGATTTTAGTTGTGTATGGGCTTCGTTCCATTGTTTTACAAACTTACTTATTTCTTTTTCGTCTTTAGGATTGACCTCATTGCAACCAAATAATAGTACGACAAGCAGGCAGGACAGCAGTGGGAAATACTTCATAGATCTAATGGAATTTTAGCTTAAATAATGAATGCTAAAGATACATGATTTTTTGATGACTTTAGCGTTCATGTGCGCAGGTAACGGCATACAATAATTGGAATGATCTATGACATTGTTAGTATGATCTCACACTAAAGAAATATGATTTGCTTGTGTTTCAGGAGACTCGTTGCAAAACCAGCGTTTAAGGAATACGCTATAGTTTGCATCAAAAAGTCACCCCTACTTCTTCAACCACAAAAAATCCATCATTGCCTTGACTTTGAGACAGTGGCATACAAATGAAATCATTCCATTTGCTCATAATTTCTTTTCCATTTTGATGGGCCAAAACTTCCCCTTCTTTCAATCTTTGAAAATTTTTAAATCCTGGTTACATTATTAAGGAATCAGTCTCTTTTAAGCCATGCCTATATTTTATTTCAAAGGTTTTTCGGTTTTTTTCTTTTGTCAGAAAGCATTTTAACGGCTTCTGGATAGTCCGTCAGTTCATTTAAATTGAGATTACAAGCATTCTGAATCGCAAGCCAAATCATTCCTTCATGATTTACTACTGCATCTATGCTGGTATGTTGGCCTCCTTCAAAAACAAAGCCTATCATGCCAATTCTACTTTCGTAATGATCTATACAACCCAAGACAATATCTGAAAACCACGGATTATTTGGGTAGGAAAAAGATGCGCCCAAGCATCATTGTCATTAATTTCCTGAACCGAAATAAAGGGCTCGCTCGCAGAAGAAGTTGTGTGGCAATCCAAAAAATAGCATTTTGTGAAACCCTCCTTATAACTTTTCAAAACCTCAATGATTTCAAACATCTCTTTTTTCTCATGGCTATCCACTTCGCGGGAAGCTGTATTTTTTTTGGTCCAGGTTCTGTTTAAATCTTCATCAATAAAGCGCACATTGTTTTTCAGGGCTTTTTTGTCACCGGCAACACCCACCACAGTGCCTTCAATTTCAACTTTATTGTCAAGTTAAAGGTTAAAACCCTGCAATTTCATTGCATTTACTTTAGTTTTTATAAATGTTTTAGTTTTGTTGAATGTCAGACTACCGAAAGAATTTACCTTCGATAAGTAATTTGAGTTTCCATATTGTATGGCGACTAAATATCGTTGCCACGTTCTTCAGGGCGACCTCCAACGTCGCTGTCGCGATTTGTTGATTCAGATAGTAATCTAAAAATGTAAATATCCTGAAAGGCGTTGTGAGCAAAGACCATGTTCATATGCACGTTGAG
>JBBSLN010000577.1:0-1964 GCA_038255205.1 Flavobacteriales bacterium | reverse complement strand
GTACTGTGGTAAAAAACAAGTAAAAATGTATTAATTTTTCACTAAAGTACTTCTATAGGTATCGTCATATATTAACCCTGATTTAGCAATAGCAAAGGCCTGTTTTAATAGTTTATTGCACACCGCTATCAATGCCAGTTTCTTGCTCTTTCCTTTAGCTACTATTCGCTCATGAATTTCTCGACAAGCTTTATTGTATTTACATGCGTTAAAACTGCACATAAATAGTAAATTACGCAGCTTTTGATTTCCTACTTTACTTATCCTGCTTCGCCCATTTACACTACTTCCACTTTTTCTGATTACTGGGGTCAGACCTGCATAACTGCACAACTCGCTTCCGCTTGTAAAACGCTCGAACCCATCTGTCAGGACAACCAACATAAGAGCTGTTTTGTTCCCAATACCTGGTATGGTTTTTAGACGTGTCAAAACATCTTGATGCACTTGTTTTACTAATATCAATAGTTTTTCTTCCAAGGTTTTCATTTCTTTTTGAACTTGTTTCAAACTGCGCTTCAAGGATCCCACAACTGCTTTACTTGGATTCCCCAGAACAGCTTCTCCATGTAATTTATTTTTCAGCATGGTGCTTTGTTTTGTATATACAGAAAGGAGTCTGGTCATTTGAAGGCACTCTGTTTGATGTTTAGAATTGCCCTGCCATAGTTTCAACTCAATTTGTTTTGCGTACTCACAGATAAGCTTGGAATCACTCTTATCGGTCTTGATCTTCGAGAGTTTCATCTGTATAAAACGTTTTACTGATAATGGATTTTCAACCGATAGCTTAAAACCTGATTCAAGTAAATAATAGGCTAATTGATAATGATAATAACCTGTAGCTTCCATGACGCAATGACTCTCAGTATTTAAGAATTTTGCAAACTTTTTAAAGCCAGAAAGATTGTTCTTGAACTGGTGGTAATTGCCATCAGAATCTGTGACATCAAAAACCAAATGGCTAATGTCTATTCCAAAATATTTAATATCTTTATTCATAAGAAAATGTTTTTTTGAAAGGACAACCTACGCGAGTTTCAACGACTTAAAATCGAGGTCTAAAAGCCTCATAGAACTGTACGAAATCTGTGTAGAAAAGAGAGGGGATTTTCAATGTTGACGAGATCTATAGTCTCTGCGTATATAATAACCTTATTCCTCTCTTTTGTTCTTTCTTATTTATATGCCTTAATTTAGTGTTTTTATTAAAATGCTAACTTAAGCCGTATATAAGCAATAGCGGGTTTGTTGCTAAACCCAAAGTTAAGGTATATATTTATGGTCTGTACTAAACCGAAAAGTAAGTGCGTAAAAACCGCTACTGCTCATATACAAAAACGTTACCGGAAACCCTATGACGACACTGCTAACATAAAACTGACAGACATGATACGAATATTTTTTGACGACTTAACAAACCGACTGACCGCCAAACCGACCAGCCAACGCAATGAAGTTTTATTTTTTGCCCAACCTCATTTTTTGTTTTTTAATTTTAATGTCACCGCACATTACACACATTTGCCTTTGCTTGCCGACACACAAGCCAACCCAAAAGCAAAGTCAAAAGAGTGCAATCGCCATCGCACACTTCACAACCGATTTCATCAAGACCAACAATATTTCAGTATCTATGACAAAATAATTTTAGAAGCATGAGCAATAAAGATTTCCCAAAAGGTTCAGAATGGCGTAAGTGGGACATGCACATTCACACTCCTTGTTCCATAGTTCAGGACTATGGGGGCAACCAACCAGAGGTTTGGGAGAAATTTATAACAGACTTAGAAGCTCTACCTCCTGAATTCAAAGTAATTGGTATCAACGACTACATTTTTTTAGACGGCTACAGAAAAGTTTTAGAGTTCAGAGAAAACGGAAGACTGAAGAACATTGATTTGATTTTACCAGTCATTGAATTGCGACTGGACAAATTTGCTTCGTTAGGTTCAGACGACCCT
>JBBSLN010000576.1:0-1966 GCA_038255205.1 Flavobacteriales bacterium | reverse complement strand
CGCTCGAAGTGACAGATCGTTTCTGATTTGCCAATTCCAAAGCAACTTCTTTCGTTTCGGCGACTACAAAGTCATCTGCACCAGCACCATAATAATATGCAGGAATCTGCTGGCCCCAAAGTAACTGTCTCGAAATATTCCAATCGCGAATGTTCTCCATCCAATGGCGATACGTATTGTTGAAACGTTTAGGATACAACTTCACTTCCTCATCTTCTAAAACAGCTTTAATGGCTGGTTTTACCAAATCTGCCATTTTCAAAAACCATTGGTCTGATAGTCGAGGTTCAATGACGGCCTTTGTGCGCTCACTCGTGCCAACCTTGTGGGTATAATCTTCGGTTTTAGCGAGAATTCCTAAAGCATCCAATTCTTTTGCGACAGCAATTCTCGCTGCTACTCGGTCTTTTCCTTCATGATGTAATCCGAAGCTATTCAAAGTTCCATCATCATTAAGAACATCAATTATTTCGAGATTGTGTCGGTCACCTATCGCCTTGTCATTCACATCGTGTGCCGGTGTGATTTTTAAACAACCCGTTCCAAATTCAATATCCACATAATCATCGGCTATTATTGGAACAGCACGATTGCAAATTGGCACAATAACATTCTTACCAACCAAATGCTTGAATCGGTCGTCCTCTGGATTTACACAAACCGCAGTATCACCCAAAATAGTTTCAGGACGCGTAGTAGCTATTGTTACAAAACCATCTTCACCTTCAATTTTATAATTGACATAGTATAATTTATCTGTTCTCTCAATATGGATTACTTCTTCGTCAGATAGGGTTGTCTTGGCTTCAGGATCCCAATTGACCATTCTGTAGCCTCTATAAATCAATCCTTTATTGTACAAGTCCACAAAAACCTTGACAACCGATTCATTCATATCATCATCCATCGTGAATTTCGTACGTTCCCAATCACAAGAACAGCCTAGTTTTTTCAACTGTTCCAAAATAACGCCTCCATATTCGTGAGTCCATTCCCAAGCATGTGCCAAAAATTCATCACGAGTTAGGTTGTTTTTGTCAATACCTTGTTCTTTTAATTTGGCAACAACTTTAGCCTCCGTAGCAATTGAAGCATGGTCTGTGCCAGGAACCCAACAGGCATTTTTGCCTTGCAAACGCGCACGACGAATCAATACATCCTGTATCGTATTATTAAGCATGTGTCCCATATGTAGTACTCCAGTAACGTTAGGAGGCGGGATAACAATGGTGTATGGTTCTCTATGGTCTGGCTCTGAATGGAAATAATTATGTTTCATCCAGTAATCATACCATTTACTCTCTACATCGGATGCTGAATATTTTGTTGGGATTTGCATATTTTGGTATTGTTTTTGTAATACGAGTTACAAAAGTACTTATATTTCTTTTTTTTGTGGAATTATATAAGTGAATATTGCTGATAGCAGTCACAATTTTGATGTTGGTTAGTTACCGTTCATCTAATATATTTTGATGAATCAGATAAAGTAAGTAGCTTTGATAGTTAATATAAAAGTTAATTAGCTTTAACAAGTGTTTGAAAGCTATTATTTTTGTACCCCAATTTGAAAACAAAAAATTAATATAAAATAAAGAACGATGAAAAATTTAGTTGTAATTTTATTTATAGGCCTGATGAGCCTTGGAATATATGCTCAAGAAAAAGTAGCGAAAATTGAATTCAAGACAGATACTATTGATTATGGTACTATAAATAAGGGTGCTGATGGTGTTAGAGTTTTTGAGTTTACCAATACAGGTAATGCACCTTTAATTATTAGTGATGTGAAATCAACTTGTGGATGTACAGTTCCTAAAAAACCAGATGCTCCTATCATGCCAGGTCAAACTGGAGAGATTTCTGTAAAGTATGACACGAACAGAGTTAATCCTATTAGAAAAACGATTACAGTAACCTCAAATGCTGATACACCTACAGTAGCCTTAAAAATTAAAGGTGAAGT
>JBBSLN010000575.1:0-1970 GCA_038255205.1 Flavobacteriales bacterium | reverse complement strand
TTCTGAAAAATACTTGGCAAACTTACCATCGACCAATTCCAAAGAAACTTACGTTGTTGATGATTTTAGACCTTTGACGGGACAACATGAAAAAATAGTTGAAATCGGAAAGGATGAAAAAAGCATGGTTCGTATTACATATCACGGCCCAACAGAATACGATCGGCGTGAAGATCATCTCTTAAAAAGTCTTGGTGAAGTATTGACCATCAAATTGGTAGAAAAACTACGTGAAGAAGAAGGTGGCGTATATGGCGTTGGTGCCAATGGAAACATTAGCAAAATCCCTTATGGATGGTACAACTTCGGAATCAGTTTCCCTTGCGGACCAGAAAATGTGGACAAATTGAAAAATGCTGCATTGGCTGAAGTTGAGAAAATTGTCAAAGAAGGACCGACTGAAAAAGATTTGGCAAAAGTGAAAGAAGCCCAAATTCTTGACCATAAAGAAGACATGAAGGAAAACCGTTTTTGGTTAAGCGCATTGAAAAATGCCGATTATCAAGATATGGACGCTACTAAAATGTTTGAATTTGAAAAAACGGTCAATAGTATGACAACCGAAGAACTTCAAGAAGTAGCCAAAAAATATTTAACCAATGGCTATATTGTTGGAATTCAAATGCCTGAAACAGAATAATCAAGATATTAACAAAATACCTAAAGCAGTCTTACCTCGTAAGACTGCTTTTTATTTTTAAGCCAAACACAGATTCTAATTTTAACCATTCATTCTTATGATTTAATATTTTATCTTTAGATTCTAAACAACAAACGATGAATTATACAGATAAAATGCTTCGCGATGACGCGCTCAAAGGAAAAACAATTGTAGTCACTGGCGGTGGGAGCGGACTTGGAAAAGCCATGAGTGCCTACTTTCTGGAGTTAGGTGCCAATGTGGCGATTACCTCAAGAAATTTAGAAAAACTGCAAAACACAGCCAAAGAACTCGAAGAACAAACAGGCGGCAAATGTCTTCCTTTACAATGCGACGTGCGACATTACGACGAGGTGGAAGGCATGCTTGCAGCAACCTTGGAACGGTTTGGAAAGGTCGATGTATTACTGAACAATGCGGCTGGTAACTTTATTTCTCCCACCGAACGGCTTTCTGCCAATGCATTCGACACTATTATCGACATTGTCCTTAAAGGCACAAAAAATTGTACCCTTGCTTTTGGCAAACATTGGATAGATACCAAGCAAACCAATACGAGTGTACTCAATATCGTTACCACTTATGCATGGACAGGCTCCGCGTATGTAGTGCCAAGTGCAACCGCAAAAGCTGGAGTACTCGCAATGACGAGAAGTCTTGCAGTGGAATGGGCAAAATACGGGATGCGTTTCAATGCGATTGCGCCAGGGCCATTTCCAACTAAAGGGGCTTGGGACCGTTTGTTACCCGGTAATCTCAAGGAGAAGTTTGACATGGCAAAGAAAGTGCCGCTAAATCGTGTGGGCGACCATCAGGAATTAGCCAATTTAGCCGCTTATTTGGTATCAGATTTTTCAGCGTATGTTAATGGAGAAGTCATCACGATTGACGGTGGCGAATGGCTCAAGGGAGCAGGACAATTCAACATTCTAGAACAAATTCCTGAAAGTATGTGGGATCAATTGGAAGCTGCAATTAGGGAGAAGAAGAATAAATAGGTTCATGCTATTATTTTAACGAAAAAAATTAATTACAGACTGATTGAGACCGTGTGATAAATAAATACACCTATTGTACAAGAATTCTCTATCTCTGTTTTATAAATTCAAAAGTGTCAAATAAAATGAATACAAAACTCAGTTTAACTATCGATCAAGAAATTATCCAAAAAGCTAAAGTATATGCAAAAAATAAAAACAGAAGCTTGTCCGACATTATTGAAAATTATCTGAAAATTCTAACCAAAGAAGAAAAAGCCAAGGATTTCAAAAAATTAAATCCTGTTGTAAAATCTTTAAAAGGTTCTTTT
>JBBSLN010000574.1:0-1986 GCA_038255205.1 Flavobacteriales bacterium | reverse complement strand
GGAGCTATTGTCTCCAATTGCTGAATCATTTCAAGTGTATTTTCCTCCTTGTTGCATAAAATGATATCTGGATGCAGTGCCTTTATTTTGTCGAAATGAACATCTTTTGTACCACCAACGATTGTTTTTTCTTTTTTGAAATGAATGGGATGAACACAGAATTTGGTAATACCGACGATTGATGACTCAAGACCTAAATCATACAGCAATTCGGTTTGGGATGGCACCAAGGAGATGATTCGCTTTGGAATGTCTTTTAAATGAATAGCTCTGTTTAATTGATCTTTCATATTCTCAATTCAAAATACTAATGGCTATTACAGAGGTTACACAGAGAGTTTCGTAAAACTGAAAACTGCGACTGCGACTGAAAACTATTTTCGCTTACTTAAAATCAGCGCCATTTCCTGCTGAAGCTCCTTTGCTTTTTTGGCTGCCGCCATCGCAAAGTCATCTTTATTGGACGCATAGATAATACCTCTCGAAGAATTGACAAGCAAACCCACATCTTTAGTCATTCCATATTTACAAACCTCTTGAAGGCTTCCGCCTTGCGCACCCACACCAGGAACCAATAAAAAACTATCAGGAATAATCTTTCGAATCTGTTTTAAATAAGTTGCTTTTGTTGCACCGACTACATACATCAAATTTTTACTATTCTTCCAAGTTTTCGAGGTTTTAATAACTTCCCTGTAAAGGAAATTTCGGTTAATTCGTTTCGTCTGAAAATCAAAAGCTCCTTCATTCGAGGTTAATGCCAAAAGAATCGTATGCTTGCCCTTAAATGCCAAGAAAGGTTCGACAGAATCTCGCCCCATGTACGGTGTAACGGTCACACTATCAAAATTCAAATCCTCTAAAAACGCTTTGGCATACATACTACTTGTATTGCCTATATCACCTCTTTTCGCATCAGCTATTGTAAAAATTTCTGGATGTAGAACGTTCAAATACATGATTGTTTTCTCAAGTGCTTTCCATCCTCTTAATCCATGTGCTTCATAGAATGCGATGTTCGGTTTGTATGCAACAGCCAAATGATGCGTGGCATCAATGATAGCTTTATTAAATGAAAAAATAGGATCTTCTTCATTTAATAAATGCTCGGGAATTTTGTTTAAATCAACATCCAAACCAATACACAGGAAGGATTTCTTCTTTTTGATTTGTGATATGAGTTGTTTTGTAGTCATTTTTCCTCCTTAATCCTCCAAAGGAGGAAATTGTTATTTTAATGTGCAACGGTTTTGCCACGAACCTGTCTGCCGGTAGGTCGATACACGAATGTTTTTCTATTTCTTTATTAAAGAGACCTTATTCATTCTTCAGGACAACTTCGTGCTTCGTGCTTCGTGCTTCAAACTTCTAGCTTATAACAAATCTGTATTTGCCTTTAACAATTCGGTGTTTTCTGCCATCATCAATTCGTCTATAATCTTCTGAATATCACCATTCATGATATTACCCAAATCATACAGTGTCAATCCAATTCTATGATCGGTGACACGTCCTTGGGAGTAATTGTAGGTTCTGATTTTCGCACTTCTATCCCCTGACGACACCATACTTTTTCTCTTTTCGGAATCGGCAGCCATTTTCTTTTCAAGCTCCCTTTCGTATAAACGTGAACGCAATACTTTTAAGGCTTTCTCAAGATTTTTATGGGATGATTTTTGATCTTGACAACTCACAATCAATCCTGTAGGCTCGTGATGCAATTTGATGGCAGAATATGTAGTATTTACACTTTGACCACCAGGACCTGTGGATGTCGTGCGCTCGATTCGAACTTCAGACATATCCAATTCATAATCAAATTCTTCAGCTTCTGGCAATACAATAACAGTTGCAGCACTTGTATGCACGCGTCCTTGTGTTTCGGTTTGTGGCACACGTTGTACGCGATGCACGCCAGCTTCAAATTTTAAAGTTCCATAAACATCCTCTCCATTCACTTCAAAAATCATTTCCTTGAAACCACCG
>JBBSLN010000573.1:0-1995 GCA_038255205.1 Flavobacteriales bacterium | reverse complement strand
TTTGAGTCATAGACTTTACATCTTGATTTCTTTGCGGCTCTTTGATGTATAAATGATTTCACGCAAAGCGGCAGAGGCGCAAAGTTTATAATTCGTTTAATTATTTTATTTCAGTAAAACAATTTGCATCTTCTTATCTTTACTTTGCGACTCTGCGCCTTTGCGTGACATTACACAACATAATTCTTCCCAGCCTCCAAAGCCTCCTCAATCCCAGCAGGGTTTTTTCCGCCAGCAGTTGCAAAGAATGGCTGTCCTCCACCTCCACCTTGAATGTATTTTCCAAGTTCGCGAACAATCGTTCCTGCATTAAGACCTTTAGATTCGACCAATTCTTTGGAAATATAGCAAGACAATAATGCCTTTCCATCGTTTTCTGCACCAAAGAGCAAAAACAAATTATCATATTGACTTCCAAGTTCGAAGCTCAAATCCTTGATTCCTGAAGCATCCAAATCGAGTTTTTTAGCTAAAAACTGAACACCATTAATTTCAGTCAATTCATTTTTCAAATCTCCTTTGATGTTTTTAGCTTTGTCCTTTAATAAATTTTCAATTTGCTTTTTTAAATCTGAATTTTCAGATTGCAAATTTTGCAATGCCTTGACTGGTTCCAGTGAATTATTGAGCAATGATTTCATTTCGTAAAATGCCTTGTCATGCTCTTGATAATAATCCTTGACGGCATCATTTGTAATCGCTTCGATACGTCGAATACCTGCTGCGACAGCTCCTTCAGAAATAATCTTGAAATGCCAAATATCACCTGTATTCTTTACATGAGTTCCACCACACAATTCCATTGATTTTCCAAAGCGGATTGTTCTTACCGTATCTCCATATTTTTCACCAAACAATGCCATTGCGCCTTCATCTATTGCTACTTGCATCGGGATATTGCGTCTTTCATGCAAATCTAATTTCCCTTCGATACGTGCATTGACAAAATTTTCAACATCACGTAATTCTTCATCTGTCATTTTAGAAAAATGTGAAAAGTCAAAACGTAAATATTTTGAATGCACAGCACTTCCCTTTTGTTCAACATGTGTCCCTAAAATTTCTCTTAAGGCTTGATGCATTAAGTGTGTAGCGGTATGATTGCATTCCGTTCTATAACGTTGTTTGTTATCTACAACTGCTTTGAAGGTTTCATCGATATGCTTCGGAAGATTCTTTGCAAAATGGATGATGACGTTGTTCTCCTTTTTGGTATCCAGAATATAGACCACATCACCATGAATGTCTTCCAAATATCCTTTATCGCCTACCTGTCCTCCACCTTCGGGATAGAACGGGGTCAGATTGAACACTAACTGATACATTTCGCCATCTTTTTTGGAAACGACTCTTCTATATCGAGTCAGTTTCACATTAGCTTCAAGCAAATCGTAACCTACGAATTCTTCTTCAGCATCATTATCTAAAATAGTCCAATCATCAGTACTCATTTCACTTGCGGCACGCGAACGATCTTTTTGTTTTTTCATTGCTGAATGAAAACCAGCTTCGTCCAATGACAAACCTTTCTCCCGTAAAATCAAGGAGGTCAAATCGATTGGAAATCCATAGGTATCATATAATTCAAATGCTTTTTCTCCTGAAATCGTATCTGATTTGGACTCATCCATAATGCGATTCAACATTACCAAACCTTGGTCTAATGTTCTTAAGAAGGATTGTTCTTCTTCCTTAATAACGTTTTCAATCAGTTGCTTTTGAGATTTCAATTCTGGGAACGCGTCTCCCATTTTTTTGCTCAACACTTCCACTAATCGGTAGATGAATGGTTCTTTTTGGTTTAAAAATGTAAAACTGTATCGAATGGCACGACGGAGAATACGACGTATCACATAGCCAGCTCCTGTGTTGCTTGGCAGTTGTCCATCAGCAATGGAGAAAGCAACAGCACGAACGTGATCTGAAATGACACGAATGGCAATATTTATTTTTTCTTGTTCGAAATTTTCTTCTTCCGATTCGGGATTATTGTTT
>JBBSLN010000572.1:0-1995 GCA_038255205.1 Flavobacteriales bacterium | reverse complement strand
CACAAAAAGTTGTTTGTCAAATCTTGCATCGAGAACCAAAAATCCATTTTTCTGCATGCCGTTCCAAAAGATTTTATCCTTATAAAGTTCTATGGCCTTATTGGCAAATTGTTTGAAATCATCCTCTATAAATCCATTGGGCTCGAAACTTCCGAACATTCCTTCGGCAGCTAATGTCGTCATGACACATGGTGTCCCATTCGTCATGGCATCAATCAACTTTCCTTTGAGACCTGCTCCAAAACGTAATGGTGCCAAACAAACTTTCGCCTGTCCCATGACTTCATTGACATCTTTAGCAAAACCTTTGATTAGGAAACCTTCTTTTTCATTATGTAATTGGTTCACTTTTTCAGTCGCGTATGCTCCATAAACATGAAGTTCAACTTTAGAAAGTTTTTTGCGGATTAATGGCCAAATTTTCTCCTTGAGAAACAGGACCGCATCGTAGTTGGGAGCGTGTAAAAAATTGCCTATAACTAAAAAGTGTTCTCTATCCTTAAACTTGGGAAAGCTTTTTCTTTTCTCAGGAGAACTGATTTCAGTCAAAAAAGGCAAATACCACAACAATTGTTCACTGACCTTGAATTGATATTGCAAAATGTTCATCTCCACCTCGGAAATAATCAAACTCAAATCACATCGGTAGATACTGGCTATTTCGCGTTTGGCTGTATCATTGAACAAATAATCGACATCAAATGGTTGTTCGTCTTTCAAGGCCTGTTCTCTTCCTTTTCTTAAAAAATGCAAATCTTCTGTATCCAAAATTTTCAAGGCGTCAGGACATTGTTCGGAAATTCTCCAGCCAAATTGCTCCTCAATCATAAATCTGTCAAACAGAACAATTTTTGGGTTTAGCTTGAGAATGAATTCATCAAAACTCGAATGATTTAGTTCAATCGGTATTTGATTGATTCCAATAGTCGTCAAATCGAAAGCGTTGTCACTTTTGGCGCAAGCACTGGCAAATGTGATTTGGTAATTTTGCTTTTGAAACGCTTCAATCAATTGCATCATTCGAGTTCCAGCAGCAGAACTTTTGGGCTCTGGCCAGACGAAACCGATGATTAACAATGTATTTTTCATAGACAACTAAATCTTAACTAACATTAAATTCCAAAAAAAAAATTCCAAATTCCAATATCTTTTAACTGTGTTTTTTGAATTTGGAATTTGGAATTTGTTATTTTTTTACTGCCGACTGAAGACTGCTAATTGCTGACTCACCTATTCCGCTTTCGGTTCCAAACTATATTTAAAACGTACCTCTTTCGCCCAATCGATAACTGATTTTATCTGTTCGTCAGAAAGTCTCGCTTCAGAATGTGTGTAGGTATAAGATTCCAAAGGCATTTCCTTTTCCTCGACCATTTCAATGAGTTCGTCAAATTTATGGTCTTTCTTTTTGGTGGAATAATCATCCCATTTTGAAATATTGAAGTGTTCTTTTCCTTCTTCAACATGGTCTGCCAGCCAATAATTCACAGGCGTGATTTTATCATACCACGGATATCTCGTATGGTCGCTGTGACAGTCGAAACAAGTTCCTGTCAAGATTAATTTGACGTCCTCTGGTGGATTTGTTTCTTTCAGAAATGCTTCAAAAGTTACTGTACTACTCTCATTTCGTTCTGGTTTGAAAAATTGTGCAATGATAAATACAACTAGTAACAGGAGGAGTATGATTTTTATAATCTTCATTTTTTCGTGGTTTAGCTTATAAAATTAAGAAAATCCATTGACTACCGAAGAACTTTATGATGAATTAAATTACGTTGACCATTCGAGTGCGAAGCGTTTAAAGTTTGCTAATTTGGTCATTTCTAAACCCGAATTGATTACTAAATCACTAGATATTAAGGACACGAAGTTTAAAATCACGATCAAGACGCACCAAATTGCAAATTCCAAATTCCAAATTCCAAATTCCAAATTCCAAATTCCAAATTCCAAATTCCAAATTCCAAATTCGTAAATCGTAAATCGTAAATT
>JBBSLN010000571.1:0-1997 GCA_038255205.1 Flavobacteriales bacterium | reverse complement strand
TGTGCTTAATGAGTATCGAAAAACAATTGTTGCCTTCTGTCAGGTCGAGCGGAGTCGAGACTTCGTTAGATGAAGACTATTTTAAAAAGAAAGCCTCATTTTTAGCACGTTTAGGTTCAGGAAGTGCTTGTAGAAGCATCGAAGGTGACATGGTTGTTTGGGGAAACAATAAAACCGTGGAAGACAGTTCTGACCTTTTCGGAATTAAATATCCATACAAAGTTCATGAGCATTTCAAAAATTATCAAGACACAATCTTATTAGTAGACAAAGGCGAAAAGCAGGTCAGTAGTACTGTTGGCCATAATTTAATGCACAATCATCCATATGCGAAAAATAGATTTCAGCAAGCGAATGATAATCTTGAAAAGTTGAAGAAGATTTTAGAATCAGGAGATTTAGATGCATTTATCTCATTGATTGAAAGCGAAGCATTAACACTACACGCCATGATGATGACAAGTATGCCATATTTCATTTTGATGAAACCCAATACGTTAGAAATTATTAATCAAATCTGGAAGTTCAGAAAAGAAACAGGATTGCATATCAGCTTTACATTGGATGCAGGTGCTAATGTGCATGTGTTATATCCGAAAAATGAATCGATTAAAATATTACAATTTATTAAGGACGAGTTAGTTGTGTATTGCCAAAACAGACATTATATTTGCGACCAAATTGGACTTGGCTCAAAACTAATTAATAATGAAGAGTGAAAAATGAAAAATGTTTACATTGGTCAAGTGAACCAATAAACATAGAATCATGAAAACTAACATTATTAAAGACAAAAGTTTTAAATTTGCTGTAGATATCGTCAATCTTTATAAAGATTTGGCTGGCAATAAGCGGGAGTATGTGATGTCGAGACAGCTCTTAAAATCAGGTACATCAATTGGTGCAAAGCAAACCAGATTTTACAAATAAAATGGCTATCAGTTTAAAAGAAGCCAACGAAACAGATTATTGGTTGGACTTATTGCATGCAACGGATTTTTTAGATGATAAGCAATTTGACGAATATAAGCCTAAAGCACAGGAAATGTTACGTTTATTAGTAAGTATTGTCAAGACATCTAAAGATTAATTCTTAACTTTGCATTATTAATTTTTCATTATAATATGAAAGGACCCCTATTTTACTCAAAAATATTACTTTTCGGAGAATATGGAATTATCAAAGATTCCAAAGGTTTATCAATTCCTTACAATTTTTATAATGGCGCACTGAAAACTGACGGACTTCAGTCGGAAATAGCCATTAAATCAAACAACAACCTTAAACGCTTTATTGCGCATCTTAAAACCATCACTCCTGAATTGGTGACTTTCGATATTGCAACGTTAGAAAATGACGTTAATAATGGCATGTATTTCGACTCTTCCATTCCTCAAGGTTATGGAGTGGGAAGTAGTGGCGCATTGGTTGCAGCGATTTACGACCAATATGCTCAAGATAAAATTACAGTTTTAGAGAATTTGACTCGAGAAAAGCTATTGACTTTAAAATCAATTTTTTCTGAAATGGAATCATTTTTCCATGGAAAATCGTCGGGTTTAGACCCTCTGAACAGTTACCTGAGTATCCCTATTCTTATAAATTCTAAAGACAATATAGAAGCAGCAGGAATTCCTTCCCAAAAGGCGGACGGAAAAGGTGCTGTATTTCTTTTGGACAGCGGTATAATTGGAGAAACAGCTCCCATGGTCAGTATCTTCATGGAAAAAATGAAGCAGGAAGGTTTTCGCCGAATGTTGAAAAATCAATTCATTAAACATACAGATGCCTGTGTTGATGATTTTCTTAAAGGAGACGTCAAGTCGCTTTTTGGGAATACAAAAAAATTGTCCAAGGTGGTATTGAACCATTTTAAACCAATGATTCCACTAGCGTTCCATGAACTTTGGAAAAAAGGAATCGATACGAACGATTACTACTTAAAACTATGTGGTTCCGGTGGAGGAGGCTATATTTTAGGTTTCACTGAAGATAT
>JBBSLN010000570.1:0-2005 GCA_038255205.1 Flavobacteriales bacterium | reverse complement strand
GTGAATGTAAGTTCACCAAATACACCAAATTTGCGTGCATTACAAGATAAAGAACCCTTGACAAAACTTCTCAAAGATTTAAAAGTTGAAAATTCCAAATATGTAGCACCAAAACCTATTTTACTTAAAATAGCTCCTGATTTGACCAACGAGCAACTAATGGACATTATTGATATTGTCGCAGACACTAAAATCGAGGGTGTGATTGCAACAAATACCACCATTTCTCGAGACGGTTTGCAGGATGAAAACAGAAATGAAGCAGGCGGCTTAAGCGGAAAACCATTGACCAACCGTTCGACGGAAGTCATCAGATTCTTATCCGAAAAAAGCAACAAGGCATTTCCAATTATTGGAGTAGGAGGAATACATTCCGCCGAAGACGCTTTGGAAAAAATTGACGCAGGAGCCGATTTGGTTCAACTTTATACCGGTTTTATTTATGAAGGACCGAAACTAATTAGAGACATCAATCAGGCTTTACTCAAAAGGTACTGATGGATTTCGACGTCCTCATATCTTTTGTCGTGGCGACCTCTGCACTTGCATTTATGCCGGGACCGGATAATATTTATGTACTGACGCAAAGTCTGGTGCATGGTAAAAAATTTGGTATTGCTACCGTTTGTGGTTTGATGACAGGTTGTTTGGTACACACGACATTGGTGGCGTTTGGTGTTTCGGCATTGATTCGAGCGAATGAGTCGCTCTATTTTATAATCAAACTGTTCGGCGCCTTTTATCTACTCTATTTGGCTTACAAAGTATTAAGAAGTGATAGTGAATTGAGTATTGAGAATAAAAATATTCCAAAAAAAACAACTTCACAATTGTTCAAACAAGGGTTTATCATGAATGTTCTGAACCCTAAAGTGTCTATTTTCTTTCTGGCATTTTTCCCTGGGTTTTTGTTCAGTGAATCCATTAATACAATTTTACAATTCTATATTTTGGGATTGTTGTTCATAGTGGTGTCATTCATCATTTTCGGAAGTATTGCTTTGCTATCAGGAATGATTTCGGATTATATAAAACATCATAATCGCGTAGGTTTATTTTTGAAATGGTTACAGATTATTGTTTTTGTAGGTATTGCAATTTTCATATTGTTTTCTGAAAAATAAGTCCAATGAAAATATGTCGATATTTTAAAGGAGAACGGACAAAATGAAAATTTAACCGCAAAGGCGCAAAGAGAAAATCGCAAAGTACGCAAAGTAGTATATCAATGTCGACTCCTGGCTTTTTACTTTAGAGGAGAACGTTGCGAACTTTGCGAAAGACCTTGCGACCCTTGCGGTTAAATTTAATAACAGTTTTTTGTTCAATTTTTTTACAATTAATTTGAATTCTCAATCATCGCATCCATCAAAAAAATAATGGTATTTTTGAATATCTAAAATTGGTACATGTCCAAAGGAGTCAAAATCATAGAATGTCCACGGGATGCCATGCAGGGCATCAAAGACTTTATTCCTACGGAAAAGAAAGTCCAGTATATTCAATCCTTATTAAGGGTAGGTTTTGATACCATTGATTTTGGAAGCTTTGTGTCGCCAAAAGCAATTCCTCAAATGGTCGATTCTGCTGAAGTGCTGTCCAAATTGGATTTATCCACCACAAAAAGTAAACTCTTGGCTATTATTGCCAATACAAGAGGAGCGCAGGACGCATCCGTTCATAAGGAAATTGATTATTTAGGCTATCCGTTTTCCATTTCAGAAAACTTCCAGATGCGAAATACACACAAAACCATTGCACAATCAGTCGTGACTTTAAGTGAGATTTTGGATATCGCTGATAAAACCAATAAAGAAGTCGTGGTTTATATCTCAATGGGTTTTGGTAATCCTTATGGCGACCCTTGGAATGTAGATATTGTTGGCGATTGGAATGTACGGCTTGCAAAGATGGGTGTAAAGATTCTGTCGTTAAGTGACACAGTCGGAACCTCTAATCCTGAAAACATCAATTATTTATTTTCTAATTTGATTCCTAGATATCC
>JBBSLN010000569.1:0-2015 GCA_038255205.1 Flavobacteriales bacterium | reverse complement strand
ATTGGAGTAGAATTGACGGAAAGCCTTGCCATGTGGCCAGCAGCAAGTGTGAGTGGATACTATTTTGCCAATCCGGAAGCTAAATATTTCGGACTTGGGAAAATAGACAAAGACCAATTAAAAGATTATGCCAAACGGAGAAATATCAGCTATGACGAAGCGGAAAAATGGTTGAATCCAAATTTGGCTGAATAATGAAAGACATCTCCGTGTGACTCTGCGAATCCTCTATGCTTCTCTGCGAAATAGCTGTTACACAGAGTCTCGCAGAGAAGCACAGAGTTTCACAGAGAGTGTATTGATACAAATTAACAAGCCAACAGAAAATCATTCGTGTACTCGTGGCGAAAAAATTTAGTTTTTAAAGTAAAAATTTTAAATAAATCAAAATTAAAAGTCCTCCTTCGGAGGATTTAGGAGGACCATGAAAGTAACCGAACATATAACAAAAGCCAACGGAAGCACACAGTTTTCCTTTGAAATTTTACCACCCTTGAAAGGTCAGCACATTCAATCTATTTTTGACAATATAGACCCATTGATGGAATTTAAACCACCATTTATTGACGTGACTTACCATCGGGAAGAATATGTTTTCAAGGAACAGGAAAATGGATTGCTCAAAAAACAGGTAGTCAAAAAGAGACCAGGAACGGTTGGAATTTGTGCCGCAATTCAAAATAAATATAAGGTGGATGCCATTCCTCATATTTTGTGTGGTGGATTTACGAGGGAAGATACCGAGAATTTCCTGATTGATTTGGATTTTTTGGGAATCCAGAATGTGATGGCCTTACGCGGTGACGCCGTAAAAAATGAAACCTATTTTAGACCCGAAAAAGAAGGTCATGATTATGCAAATGGTTTGGTCAAACAAATTCAGGCCTTGAATAATGGGCAGTATCTTGATGAAGAACTTCAAAACTCGTCAAAAACTGATTTTTGTGTTGGTGTAGCGGCGTATCCAGAGAAACATATGGAAGCGCCAAGTTTGGATAGCGACATCCATTTCCTAAAAAAGAAAATCAAAAATGGTGCAGAATATATCGTTACCCAAATGTTTTTTGACAATCAAAAGTTTTTTGAGTTCGTTGACAAATGTAGAATCGAAGGCATCACAGTGCCAATCATTCCAGGTTTAAAACCTCTAGCGACCAAAAAGCAATTGAATATGCTACCTCACCGCTTTCACGTGGATTTGCCGGAAGCATTAATTCTTGACGTCATCAAATGCAAGGATAATAAAGAAGTTGCACAAGTAGGCATCGAATGGTGTATCAATCAATCCAAAGAACTTCAAAATGCAGGAATTCCAGTGCTTCATTATTATTCCATGGGAAAAAGCGAGAATATCAGGACGATTGCTTCAAAGGTTTTTTAACTGAAAGCGCCTTTCATCTATTAAAAATAAAAGGAATAAAGCCGTACTTTTGCAGCAGAATTAAGACGTCTTATAAAATGAAAACATCTCGATTAGCTGAAGGTTTAAAAGGTTCGGAAATAATTAAAATTGCTGGCGAGGTCAATGCCTTGAAAGACCAAGGTAAAGTGATTTACAACCAGACTATTGGTGATTTTGATTCTAATATTTTTCCTATACCTACAGAACTAAAAGAAGCTATTGTCGCTGCTTACAATGACAATCAAACCAATTATCCTCCTGCAAATGGCGTTGAACAACTCCGTAAAAGTGTAGCTAATTATCTTTCGCACAATCTAGAATTAGAGTACTCGCCAAACGAAATATTGATTTCCGGCGGGGCGAGACCATTGATTTATGCGCTTTATCAGACCATTTTGGACATTGATGACACCGTTTTATATCCTGTGCCATCATGGAATAATGATGCTTATACCTATTTGGCACGAAACAGAGCTGTGATTGTGGAAACATATCCAGAAAATAAATTCATGCCTACCGTTGAAGACATCAAGCCACATATCAAAAATGTGAATTTGATTGCGCTCTGTTCTCCGTTAAATCCAACGGGAACCACTTTTGATAAAGAAACCTT
>JBBSLN010000568.1:0-2028 GCA_038255205.1 Flavobacteriales bacterium | reverse complement strand
TGCAGATAAGGAATATACTTGATAACCACCCGAATCCGTCAAAATATTCCGATCCCAGTTCATAAACTTATGAAGCCCTCCAGCTTGTTCCAATATGGAAGTTTGAGGTCTCAAGTATAAATGATATGTGTTTCCAAGAATAATATCTGGATTGATATCGTTTTTCAATTCACGCTGGTGAACACCTTTTACTGAACCAACTGTACCAACGGGCATAAAAATTGGCGTCTCGATAACACCGTGGTCGGTCGTTATAGTACCTGCTCTCGCATTGCTTTGTGAATCCTTGGTTAATAAATCAAATTTCATAGGTGGCAAACCTACGTTTTTTTTAAATTATTTATTGATAAAAATTTGTTAAGTAGGTTTACGACGTCCAAAATCCAAAAATTATAATACCGTCGTAACTATCATAATCTTCGAAGCAAGTAGATTAATGTCAACAAATTTTTAGGAATATATTAAAAGATTCCTCAAAAAAGGCGGATTAGTTCATCTGATGATTTTGAAACTCCGTAAAAACGGAAGCTTCAAAATCGAGTTTCACTAAATTGTTAGCAAAAGTCACGAATTCGTTAATAAGTGCGAGCAGTTGGCTTTTGTTTAGGGGTTTTAAAACTTTATTTTTGCAGCTCAAATACTTACAAAAACAACATGTCAGACACAAAACATTTAGAAGATTTAGTCATTCAGGTAAGACGCGATATTTTGCGCATGGTTCATAAGGTCAATTCAGGGCATCCTGGGGGCTCTTTAGGTTGTACAGAATTTTTTGTTGCGTTATATCAAGAAATTATGGACCGGAAAAAAGCTTTTGATATGGATGGTGTTGGAGAAGACATCTTCTTCTTGAGCAATGGTCATATTTCTCCAGTTTTCTATAGTGTTCTAGCTAGATCGGGTTATTTCCCAGTGGATGAATTGAGCACCTTCCGATTGATTGATTCAAGATTACAAGGACATCCTACGACACATGAAGGCTTGCCAGGTATAAGAGTCGCTTCGGGCTCACTCGGTCAAGGCATGTCAGTTGCACTTGGTGCGGCACAGGCTAAAAAGTTGAATGGCGACACCCATTTAATCTACAGTTTGCATGGTGATGGTGAATTGCAAGAAGGACAGAACTGGGAAGCTATAATGTATGCAGCTGGAAACAATGTAGATAATATTATTTCAACTATTGATGTGAATGGACAGCAAATAGATGGTCCTACAGACGTGGTATTGCCAATGGGAAGTCTTCGAGCAAAATTTGAGGCTTTTGGGTGGACTGTCGTTGATATCAACCAAGGTAACAATCTGGAAGAAGTCCTAAAAGGAATGGCAGTCGCCAAATCTAAAACTGGACAAGGAAAACCAGTTTGTGTCCTATTGAAAACTGTGATGGGGAATGGTGTCGATTTTATGATGCACACGCATGCTTGGCACGGAAAGGCTCCGAATGATGAGCAATTGGCAGTTGGGTTGGCACAAAATGCAGAGACGTTGGGAGATTATTAAAAATCCCCACCTAACCTCCCCGAAGGGAAGGAAAAATAGGTAGAATATTTGAAAAACCATATTATAAAATTTAACTAAATTGAAGTCCCTCCTTTGGAGGGATTAGCTAGGAATATGAAAACATATACAAATACAGGAAGCAAAGACACTCGTTCAGGTTTTGGAGCTGGATTGACAGAGTTAGGACAAACCAATGAAAACGTTGTGGCGCTTTGTGCTGACTTGATAGGCTCCTTGAAAATGGACGATTTTAAGAAAAATCATCCAGAACGCTTTTTTCAAGTGGGAATTGCGGAAGCCAATATGATGGGAATGGCAGCGGGAATGACTATTGGTGGAAAAATCCCTTTTACGGGAACATTTGCTAATTTCTCCACAGGTCGTGTTTATGACCAGATTCGTCAAAGTGTGGCCTATTCTGACAAAAACGTAAAAATCTGTGCATCCCATGCTGGTTTGACTCTTGGTGAAGATGGTGCAACACATCAAATATTGGAAGATATTGGGCTGATGAAGATGTTGCCAGGA
>JBBSLN010000567.1:0-2037 GCA_038255205.1 Flavobacteriales bacterium | reverse complement strand
ATATTGGTTTCGAGGAATCGATTGACGAGAACGCCTTTGTCGGTCTCAATTTCAGAAGTTTTGATAAAATCTATATTTGGTGTGACTCCAGCGGTCAATCCAACAAAATTGCAGGTAATGATCTCGCCAGTTTCTTCAACAACCACAACCTTGGCGCGACCATTTTCGTCAGCCTGTATTTCTTTCAGATTTAAAGACAGACGCAAATCAATATGATGTGTTTTGATGTGGCGATTAATCATTTCGCTTTCACCCTTCGGTAACACGCCACCCCAAAAACTGTCTTCTCGTACCAAAAATGTCACAGGAATATTCCGTGTGTTGAGCATTTCGGCAAGTTCAATTCCTATTAATCCACCACCAACAATAACTGCACGTTTACAAGTTTCCTTATTGGGTGCTAATGTTTCCAAAGCATCCAAATCCTGTTTGCTGTACAGGCCAATGACACCATCCAAATCTTGTCCTGGCCATCCAAATTTATTCGATTTGCTTCCTGTGGAAATTATTAATTTATCATATTGAAGCGTTTCGCCATCTTCAAAAAGAAGTGTCTGACTTTTAGTTTCAATCGTTTTCACAAAACCGAACTTCAAGTCTATCCGATTTTTTTTCCAAAACCAATCCTCATAAGGTTTGGTATGTTCATATTTCATGTGTCCCATATAAATATACATGAGTGCAGTACGTGAGAAAAAATGTTCGGTTTCGGCAGAAATAATCGTGATTCTCTTGTCGGAAAGTTTACGGATATGTCTTGCAGCAGTCACGCCAGAAATACCATTACCAATAATGACGATGTGTTCCATAGTTTTTGAAAAGTTATTCGTATGTCGCAATTAAAGATAAGAACTTAATTTTTAGATTTGATTTTTTTGGGACAAATACACGAATTTGTTTTAGGGCGCTGTGGTAGGAACTATTGAAGCGTCTTTAAATCAAATCACCAAACATAGATAATCTCAATTTTGTTTTAGAGCGGATTTTAATGTAGTCACTAATGGCGAAATTTTGTATTCATGTATTCGTGTATTTGTGGCTGGATGTCATCAGGGAGTCAGAAATAATTTTCTTCGGTTTTGTAAGTTATTTAACATTTCATCAGACAAAGAACATATCATTTGTAAAAATTTATAATAATAATGAAAACCTTTATTCTTATTTTTTTATTGACTTTGTCTTCTGTTCAGCTTTTCTCGCAGAATGTGAATACTTTCTTTGAAAAGACCGATTGTTTCTTAAAAGCTCATGTTTCCAATGGAAAAGTAGATTATGATGCCATTCATTCCAATCCAAAACAGTTGAATGAGTTGATGACTTTGGCTGAGAATACTTCAGTTTTAAAGGATGATGCACTTACTTATCAGGCGTTTTGGATAAACGCCTATAATTTATCGGTCATTAAAGGAATCATTACTAATTATCCAACAAAATCACCATTGGATGACAAGGGCTTTTTTGATAAAACCAACTACAAATTGGCTGGAAAATCTATCACATTAAATGATATCGAAAATAAAATTTTAAGAGCTGAATTTAAAGATGCACGTTTCCATTTTGTATTGGTTTGCGGTGCCATTGGCTGTCCACCTTTGATTAACGAAGCTTACATGCCAAAAATTTTAGATGCGCAATTAACGAAGCAAACCAAGTTGGCTTTAAATGGCGATTACTTCATCAAAGTGAATGATAAGAAAAAAACGATTGAAGGTTCAGAAATCTTGAAATGGTACAAAGAGGATTTCACCTTGAATGGAACGTCTGAAATTGATTTTATCAATCAATATCGCAACGAGAAAGTGCCTACGGATTATAAGCTAACCTATTTCACATACAACTGGAATTTAAACAAGCAATAACGAATTTTAAACCTCACAGTTTTTGAAAACCTGTGAGGTTTTCCGCTAATTCAACAAAAATTACAAACCAACTATCAGCCAAAATGAGAAAATTCACATTATTATGTTTGGTGATACTATTCAGTTTGTCTGGATATTCCCAAGACGACTCCAACAATGACACGCAGAAAAGTAATAT
>JBBSLN010000566.1:0-2038 GCA_038255205.1 Flavobacteriales bacterium | reverse complement strand
ATTTTTGATAGGAGCAATATTTTCTGGAGTTATCGGCGTTGGGTTTTATCCTATTTTTGGAAATCGTGTCTGGTGCCGTTTTGGTTGTCCAATGGCAGCAGTTTTAGGCTTTCAGCAACGTTTGTTTTCAAAATTCAGAATTACGACCAATGGTGGACAATGTATTTCCTGTGGAAATTGTTCAACCTATTGCGAGATGGGAATTGATGTAAGAGCCTATGCCCAGAAAGGTGAAAATATAATTCGTAGTAGTTGTGTAGGCTGTGGTATCTGTGCTGCCGTTTGTCCAAGAGGTGTTTTGAAGTTGGAGAATGGTTCCTTGAAAGGTCGTATCAATTCCAACGATATTTTATTGGGTAATGATGTTGATTTGATGGATTTGGTGAATCAGAAGTAGAGAAGACACGAATTTCACTAATTTTCACTAATGATGACGGTTGGCTATTTCACAGAGATACACATAGAAAAAAGGAGATTCACAGAGAGTTTCTGAATGAAATATAAAGTTTGAAAATTAACCGATTTTTCTCTGTGTATCTCTGTGCCATCTCTGCGCAACTCTGTGATACAACCTTTTAACCATAAACAAAACTATACTTACTTTTGCATTAATATTAAAAAACTAAATGCCCAACATCAAAGTCATCATTCCAGCTTATAACGAAGCAGATTCCATAGCTCTCGTCTTAAAGGAAATCCCTAAAATCGTCAATGAAGTGATTGTTGTGGATAATAATTCCACCGACAAAACATCGGAAGTTGCCCGAAAAGCTGGAGCTACAGTTATCTCTCAACCATTAATGGGATATGGTAACGCCTGCCTCAAAGGCATGGAATATGTTGCAAATCAATCCATAAAACCAGATATTATTGTATTTTTGGATGGTGACTATAGCGATTATCCTGAAGAATTGACAAAAATAGTAAAACCGATTATTGAAGACAATTTTGATTTTGTCATTGGCGCAAGAGCGAAGCAATTGCGTGAAGAAGATGCCATGATGCCGCAACAATTATTTGGCAATTGGCTGGCGACGAGTTTAATGCGGTTATTTTTTAGTGCGAGGTTTACCGATTTAGGACCTTTTCGCGCCATTAAATATCAAAAACTGCTCGATTTGAAGATGCAAGACCCTACTTATGGGTGGACTGTGGAAATGCAATTAAAGGCGCAACGCCAACGTTTATCATACATTGAAGTACCTGTACACTACAAAAAAAGAATTGGCATCTCAAAAGTATCAGGAACCGTAAAAGGTAGTATATTTGCAGGCGCAAAAATCTTAAGTTGGATTTTTAAATATAGCATAAAAAAATGATTATAAACACGTTGATTATTGTAATCTACACTGTGGCTATCGTACTGATTTTCATGTACGCACTGGCTCAATTGAATTTATTGTTCAATTATTTGACCTCCAAAAATTCTGAAGACAATTCAGAAACTTTTGACTTCACAAATCCCGATGAAGTTCCTTATGTGACCATCCAGTTGCCAGTTTACAATGAAATGTATGTGATGGACCGACTTCTCGAGAACATCGCATTGATTGATTACCCGCAAGACAAGCTTGAAATCCAAGTATTGGACGACTCAACAGATGAGACCGTAAAAACAACTTTCGACCACGTCGAAAAATTAAAATTAACCGGACTTGACATCACGCACATCTGTCGGACAGACAGAAGTGGTTTTAAAGCCGGAGCTTTAAAGGAAGGCTTAAAAATCGCAAAAGGTGAATACATCGCAATTTTTGATGCCGATTTCCTTCCAGAACCAAATTGGTTAAAGAAAACAATTCCTTATTTCAAAGACGAACACATTGGTGTGGTGCAGACACGTTGGGGACACATCAACCGTAATTACTCTACACTTACCAAAATACAAGCCTTCGCTCTTGACGCACATTTTACGCTTGAGCAAGTAGGCAGAAACAGTAAAGGACATTTCATAAACTTCAACGGAACCGCTGGTGTATGGCGTAAAACCTGTATTCTTGATGCTGGTAACTGGGAAGGGGATACTTTGACAGAAGAT
>JBBSLN010000565.1:0-2070 GCA_038255205.1 Flavobacteriales bacterium | reverse complement strand
CCGAGGCCAACTGGTTTGTTTGGTCATTGGGTTGACGCAATAAATGCAGTACCAAACGCAAAGCCGTTCGCTTACCGATTCCAGGTAATTGAGACATTTCGTTAACGGCTTTTTCGAGAAGTTTTGAAGAAAATTCCATGACTGCGAAATTAATGAAAATTTTTAGCACACATAATGAATACAAAAAATCAATTTCGCATATCATATTTTACAGATATGCAGTTACAAAAACTAAAGATGCAAATTGATTATAAATTACTTAATATTGCTCTCCGTATCAATTCTAAAATTGGACATCGAAAAACATAATCAAAACTAATTTTATGTCTCCTATTCTAATCATCTTTTTAATTGTAGCCTATTTTGGCCTTTTAATTTTGGTTTCCTATTTCACAGGGAAAAAGACCGACAATGATACCTTTTTCAAAGGCAATAAATCGTCGCCATGGTATGTAGTTGCTTTTGGTATGATAGGCGCATCACTTTCTGGAGTAACTTTTATATCAGTACCTGGTTGGATTGAGGCTTCTCAGTTTAGTTACATGCAAGTTGTTTTGGGCTATATCGTTGGCTATTTTGTCATCGGAACGGTTTTATTGCCTTTGTATTATAGGCTCAATTTGACTTCCATCTACACCTATCTAGAGGAACGTTTTGGAAATGCTTCCTATAAAACGGGTGCATCGTTTTTCTTGATTTCACGAGTTGTTGGAGCGAGTTTTAGATTGTATCTGGTAGCCAATGTATTGCAACTCATTCTGTTCGATGAACTTGGGATTTCCTTTTGGCAAACAGTCACTATAACGGTACTCCTAATCTGGCTTTACACCTTTAAATCTGGCATCAAAACCATCGTCTGGACAGATACCCTTCAGACCTTCTTTATGCTGATTTCCGTTGGAGTCGCCATCTATTTTGTCAGTGACGAATTGGGAATTGAAGGCGGGAATATCCTTGGTTATGTTTTGGATAGCGATTTATCAAAAACCTTCTTTTTTGACGATTTCAAATCTGGGGATTATTTCTGGAAACAGTTTATTTCAGGTGCTTTTATTGCCATCGTTATGACTGGTCTTGACCAAGATATGATGCAGAAAAATTTAACCTGTCGCAGTCTCAAAGATGCCCAAAAGAACATGTTTTGGTTTACAATTGTTCTGACCATCGTCAATTTTGTGTTCTTGAGTTTGGGATTGCTTTTAACGGTTTATGCGCAAAAAAATGGAATCGATGCGCATAAGGATGATTTGTTTCCTTTACTAGCCAAGAACTATCTTGGAGCTGGGGTATTTGTGTTTTTCTTGATTGGATTGATTGCGGCGGCTTATAGTAGTGCTGATAGTGCTTTGACTGCGTTGACAACTTCATTCAGCATTGATATTTTGAATATTGAAAAAAAGCATTCTAAAGAAAAGCAAGTGAAAATCAGAAAGCAGATTCACATCGTTATTTCCATTGTATTGATTTTCGTAATTGTTTCGTTTAAATATGTCATAAAGGATGCCAGCGTCATTGCAAAACTCTTTGTGTTTGCGGGTTATACGTATGGACCTTTACTCGGATTATATGCGTTTGGGTTGTTCACCAAATTGAATGTGAAGGATGTTTTTGTTCCTGTGGTTGCAATTCTATCCCCTATACTTTCCTATTTCATTAGTGTCAACAGCCTCATTTGGTTTGGATTCGAATTTGGATTCTTCATTCTGATCTTAAACGGATTGTTGACTTTTCTTGGTTTGCTTATAATCTCTCGCAATCCGGATAGCTATCGGGAGCAAGAGGCGCAGAGTTTGGCGTAATCAGTATTGGTTAATATTCAATAATACCAACGTGCACGCTTGCTCAAAATCGATTTGACGCTCCCTTAAAAGTTTATAGAATTCAGGATTTTCTGTGCCTGGATTAAAAATAACCCGCTTTGGTTTTAAGGACATTAGATACTCATAATGATCAACTTGTCTCTGTGGATTCATATATAAGGTGACTGTATCGATTCCGATATAGTCATTCAATTCTGTATCAATTTCTATTCCTGCAACTTGTCCCTGTCGCAATCCATAGGCGACAACT
>JBBSLN010000564.1:0-2073 GCA_038255205.1 Flavobacteriales bacterium | reverse complement strand
GACCGACAGGTCAATCGACAACTGGAAGAAATGGGTTATACGGTTTTTAGGTTTTGGGAAAAGGAAGTCAAAAACGAGTTGAATAAATGTATTAATGATGTTTTAGTGTATATTGCAATTGGAAAGAATGATTAAAGCTGCAAACCTCACAGGTTTTTAAAACCTGTGAGGTTTAGATATTTACTTGTTCATTTTATTATTTTTGATGGGAGAAATAATTCCGACTACAGACCTTTCAGGTTTTGAAAACCTGAAACGTTTAACACACCACCAACATGATACACAATTCAAAACTTCCAAATGTCGGCACAACCATTTTCTCAATAATGAGTGAATTGGCGAACCAACACGACGCCATCAACCTTTCACAGGGCTTTCCAAATTTTAAAAGCGACCAAAAACTTATGGATTTGGTAACTAATGCTATGAATTCTGGTTATAATCAATATGCACCCATGCCAGGAAGCACGGAACTACGTGTGGCAATTGCCAATAAATTTGACATTCTTTACCATTCATCATACAATCCAGATTCAGAAATCACTGTGACGGCTGGAGCGACACAAGCGATTTACACCATTATTTCTGCATTTGTTAGACCAAATGATGAAGTTATTATATTCAGACCAGCCTATGACTGTTATGAGCCAGCCATAGAATTGAATGGAGGAAAAACTATTTCGATTCAACTGGAAGCACCAAATTATTCAGTAGATTGGAACGAAGTCTCGCAAAAAATAAATACCAAGACAAAAATGGTCATCATCAACACGCCACAAAATCCAAGTGGTACGGTGTTTTCAAAAGATGATATGTTGAAATTGCAGGAATTATTGAAAGGAACTAATATTATTCTGTTGAGCGATGAAGTCTATGAACATATTATTTTTGATGGCGAGCAGCATCAATCTGCATGTTTGTTTGCCGATTTAAAGTCGCGAAGTTTCGTAGTGGCTTCCTTCGGGAAAACATTTCATAATACAGGTTGGAAAATTGGTTATTGCTGCGCTCCGAAAGAATTGATGCAGGAATTTCAGAAAGTGCATCAGTTCAATGTGTTTTCAGTGAATCATCCAGTACAGAAAGCTTTGGCGGATTATTTACAAGAACCAAATCATTATTTGGAGTTATCCGAACTTTATCAGCATAAAAGAGATTTGTTTTTGAGTTTGATAAAGGATTCTCGATTCAACTTCACCCCTTCAAAAGGAACCTATTTTCAAATATTGGATTATTCAGAAATAACCCAAGAATACGACCTTGATTTTGCAAAGCGCTTGACCATCGACCATAAAATTGCTTCCATTCCGATGTCTGCATTCAACGAAAATAATCTGGATAATAAGGTATTACGATTCTGTTTTGCCAAAACAGATGATACACTTTTAAAGGCAGCAGAAATTTTGTGCAAGATTTAAATTTGTTAAATCTATTTTAAACAATTTTGGTTGTTAAGAAAAGTTGTAGCAATATTAATAACAATGTTAAAATGAAACACAATGAATATTAGAACTCTACTTACTTTACTTTTTATCACATTGATATGGTCTTGTAGCACTACACATCGTGTAATTGCAGACGATGGAAAAGTGTATGAGATTAAGGGCAATACATTTTTTAATAATGGGGAAGATATTACCGAGCAATTATCTTCTGATGAAAAGAAAGCGATAAAAACTACTCTAGAAAATCGTTTAAAAGCTGTGGAAAAAGTAAAAGAACAAAAGGAAAAACTTGAAGATGAACAGAAGCGCCTCGAAAAAGCACAAAAAGAAGCACGACGAAAACAAAAGGAATTAGAAAAAAAACAAGAACGGCTTGAGGACAAGCTAAAGGAGAAAGAAGATGCTCAAAAAGATTTCCTTAAAGCAAAAGATAAATTGCAAAAAGAGAAAAAGCGCTTTCAAGAACGCCAAGAAAAAGGAAAATTATCTCCAAATGCAATTGAAAAATGGGAAGACCGCATCAAAAAATTGGAAAACGACTTAGAAGAGAAACAAAACAAATTAAATAGTTTTGAACTATAGCTTGCTTTATTCAAAACACTAATAATTGAAGTACAAAATAACTATG
>JBBSLN010000563.1:0-2077 GCA_038255205.1 Flavobacteriales bacterium | reverse complement strand
TCCTAAATTTTTTGATGGAAAGAAGGAAGTCGAGGCTACATGACCAATGGTTCCTGCCTTTGCTTTTTTGCCATTGTTATAGGTGTAGGTTGCTCCAATAGCCTGCGCATTATCTTCAATGACATATAAATTGTGTTCATCAGCAATTTGCATAATGGCTTCCATATTGGCACATTGACCAAACAGATGCACAGGAACAATAGCTTTAGTTTTAGGTGTAATGGCTTTTTTAATAGCTTCAATATCAATATTAAAACTCATAGGATCCACATCCACCAAGACTGGTGTTAACTGCAACAAAGCAATTACTTCAACGGTTGCAGCAAACGTAAAATCGGCAGTGATGACTTCATCACCGGGCTTTAAATTCAATCCCATCATCGCAATTTGAAGCGCATCGGTACCATTCGCACAAGGGATAACATGTTTTACACCTAAATATGTTTCAAGATTCTTTTGAAATTCATGGACTTTCGGTCCGTTAATATAGGCTGTTGTGTCAAGAACTTCTGCAATTGAGGCGTCCACAACTGTTTTAATTTTTGAATATTGACCTTTAAGATCAACCATTTGAATTTTATTCATCGAAAATGCATTAGAATTGATGCGTTTCATCGGCATCATAAGGTAGCGAAATTACGAAATTGTATGCCTACAACCAATCGATTTATTGTAAAGTGATGTATTTTAGCAAAAAAGAAAACCACTTGCGCTTTTTATATACTATCGGAATTTACATTGCCAATTTTCATTTGAAAATCATTGCCCTATTCAACCACAAACTGAAATTAGGTGTTGAAGGACGCGCTAAAACATTCGACGTTTTAAAACATTCAATTAAAACTGAAGATAAAACAATTTGGTTTCACTGTGCTTCCTTGGGTGAATACGAACAAGGATTGCCAGTATTTAAAGAGCTGCGTAAATTATATCCAAATCACAAAGTTGTATTGACGTTTTTTTCACCATCCGGTTATGAGATTCGGAAGAATACTGAAGTTGCTGAAGTAGTCGTCTATCTTCCGATGGATACAAAAGCGAACGCAATTCATTTTTTAGGACTTGTACATCCTGAATTAACCGTCTTTGTTAAATATGACATTTGGCCGAATTACCTACTGGAACTTAAAAAGCGAGATTTAAAAGCCATTCTCATTTCCGCTCTATTCCGAAGTAATCAGTCCTACTTCAAAACGCATGGTGCCATGATGCGAAATGCATTATCGGCCTTTGAACATATTTTTGTTCAAGATAAAAATTCTTTGGAGCTGCTTAAAACCATCAATTTTCATAACGTCACCATTGCTGGCGATACAAGGTTTGATAGGGTTTCTGACCAATTAAATGAAAACAACAATCTTCCCTTTATAGAAAAGTTCAAACAAAACAATTTATGCGTCGTCATTGGCAGTTCGTGGCCAGAAGATGAAGCGCTTTTGATTCAATTCATTAATAAGAATGCTTCAAAAGATGTCAAATACATCATTGCGCCGCATAATATGAAACCGAATCAACTCAACGATTTAGTATCAAAATTAAAAGTGAAGACCGTTTTGTTTTCTGAAAAGGAAGATAAAAATTTAGAAGAATATTCGGTTTTCATTATCAACACCATTGGTTTGTTGAGCAAGATGTATAGTTATGCTGACATTGCTTATGTTGGGGGAGCCATGGGAACAACAGGATTACATAATATAATGGAGCCTGCTGTTTTTGGAGTGCCAATTATCATCGGAAAGAATCATGGGAAATTTCCTGAGGCACAACGTATGATTGAAGAGGCTGGTGTGATATCTATTTCAAGTTATGATGAGTTGGAGGCTACACTTTCTGGATTCATTGAAAATTGTTCAAAACGTTTGGACTGTGGGCAATTGAATGAACGATTTATAGCTTCAAATCAAGGTGCTGTCGTCCATATAGTGGATTACGTGCGTATAAGACAAAGGTTTTTTGGATTGTGCTAATCGTTGTCAATTCTAAATACTACTTTAGCAGATTAATTAACACTAAAATCGATTACAATGAAAAAAGTACTTTTATCAATGATGTTGCTAGTGGCAATGAGTTTGTCATT
>JBBSLN010000562.1:0-2094 GCA_038255205.1 Flavobacteriales bacterium | reverse complement strand
TAGGTGGCTTTTGTATTTTCCTTTAATTACCTTTGTTAGGTATGGAAGCATTGTATTTTTCATTTATAATCCCTGTTTATAATAGGCCAGATGAAATGGAAGAACTTTTGAGTAGTTTCACGAAACTTAAAAGTAGTTCAGATTATGAAGTCATCGTTGTAGAGGATGGTTCTAATTTGAATTGCCAATCCATTGTTGAAACCTATCAAACTGAACTTGATGTGTCTTATTATATTAAAGAAAATTCAGGGCCGGGAGATTCAAGGAATTATGGTATGCGGAGAGCAAAAGGAAACTACTTTATAATACTTGATTCCGACTGTTTATTGCCAGAGAATTATCTTGAGATTGTTCGTCAGAATTTACTCCAAAACTATGTGGATTGTTTTGGTGGACCCGATGCTGCTAATGACACATTTTCCAGTTTACAGAAAGCCATCAATTTTGCCATGACATCCTATCTGACTACAGGTGGTATTCGTGGTGGAAAAAAGGAACAGAAAGACTTTCAGCCCAGAAGTTTTAATATGGGCATATCGAAACGTGCTTTTGAAGCTTCTAATGGATTTGGAACCATTCATCCAGGCGAAGACCCAGATTTGGCAATTAGATTAAAGAAACTCGGCTACAAAACGGCCTTATTTAACGATGCTTTTGTGTATCATAAGCGTCGCATGTCTTGGTCGAAATTCTATCAGCAGGTTTATAAATTTGGGTCTGTAAGGCCCATCTTGAATCAATGGCATCCTGAAACCAATAAGTTTATTTATTGGTTGCCAACTTTATTTACTTTAGGTTTGATAGCGTCTATAATATTGCTTGTATTCCAAATTCAATGGGCTATTTTGTTATATACATTATATTTTACAGTCGCCTTTTTTATGGCTTTAATAACTACCAAAAATTTAATGGTGGCATTGAAATCAATTAGTGCAATTTTAATTCAATTTATGGGATATGGTTATGGATTTTTAAAGTCAACACTGAAACTCAAGGTATCAGATAAAACACCAGAACAACAATTTCCGAATTTATTTTTTAGACATGTTAAGTAATCTCAAATCAAAATTATTCAAATCCATAAAGAGCGGAAAACTGAATGTTTTTCTCTTCTTTTTAGTGTTATCATGTATGTTTTTGATGTTTGCAAAGCTTTCAAAAAGCTATACCGAAACAATAAGGTATCATGTCAATTATGAGAATGTTCCGGATCAACACAGCATTGTGCCAAAGCATGACTCAATTATTAATGTCAGAGTACGAGCATATGGCTTCAATTTGATAGCGCATAACTTTTATAAACATACGATTACTGTAAATTTTAATAAGGAAGTACACAAGTTCAATAAAGAATACATTTGGGATACAAAAAATGGGGTTTCTGAAATCACTTCCCAACTTGGCTCTAAAATTGAAGTGCTTTATATAGAACCTGATTCTCTTACATTTCCTTTCGAAATAATGACTGTTAAGGTTGTTCCAGTGAAGTTAGTCGCTGAAATCAATTATTCGCCTGGTTATGATATTCTGGATAGCTTAAGCATTCAGCCAGATTCCATAAAAGTCATAGGGCCCAAAAATATAGTTGAAAAAATTTCAAAAATAAAAACAGAAAAGCTAACTCTCAAAGATGTAAATACTTCAATTAAGAAGGAGGTCAAACTATCGTTAGATAAATCATTTGACAAATTTAGGTTGAGTAGAACAAAAATTAAGGTGACTGGAAACGTAGAGAAATTTACGGAAGGAACTTTTGAAGTTCCAGTGAGTATTGTCAATTTACCTGCGGATGTCAAGATAAATTATTTTCCTAAAACTGTTCTAGTTTCTTATTATGTAAGTCTCGAGAACTATAAAAAAATTAAGGCATTGGATTTTAGAATTGTTTGTGACTATGCAGAAGTACAAAACCAAGATGGAACTTTCTTTATACCGCAGCTATTCAAGAAACCGGAAATGGTTAAAAGCGCCAAAGTGAAGCAAAGCAAAGTCGAATTTATCATAATAGAATGATTGTAGTAGGTCTTACGGGTGGAATAGGAAGCGGCAAAACAACCGTTGCAAGGCTTTTTGAAGATTTGGGAATTCCCATTT
>JBBSLN010000561.1:0-2096 GCA_038255205.1 Flavobacteriales bacterium | reverse complement strand
TTTCTTAAGAGGATTTGACATTGACCACGGAACAGATATTGCGCTTTCGGTAGACGGAATGCCAGTGAATATGGTGTCCCATGCTCATGGGCAAGGGTATAGTGATTTGCATTTTTTGATTCCAGAAACGGTGAATAAAGTAGATTTTGGCAAAGGACCTCATTATGCCGATCATGGTGATTTTGCAACGGCTGGTTATGTCGATTTTTCTACAAGGGATTACCTTAAGGAAAGTTCAGTAACGTTTTCGCTGGGTCAGTTTGATAATTTAAGAACATTAGGGATGTTCAATCTAATGGAAAACGTCAAAAACCAAAATGCCTATGTGGCCGTTGAATATTTAGCGAACGATGGACCGTATGTTTCACCACAGAATTTCAACAGATTGAATCTATTTGGAAAGTATGTATCCTTTTCTCCCAATAACGATAAGTTGTCCTTGACAGCTTCACATTTTACAAGCCGATGGGATGCTTCAGGACAAATACCTCAAAGGGCAGTGGACAGTGGACAGATTTCACGTTTTGGTGCTATTGATGATACTGAAGGTGGAGAGACAGAGCGTACCAATTTGAATGTTGAATTCAATAAATATATAAACACCAATACAAACTTTATAACTAATGCCTACTATTCGCATTATGCCTTTGATTTGTATTCGAATTTCACCTTCTTTTTAGAAGACCCTATCAATGGAGACCAAATTCATCAAAAAGAAGAACGTCAGATTTTTGGATTGAATTCAAAGATTAAAAATGAAACGAATTTAGGTTCAACGCCTTTGACTATCACGTCAGGAATTGGTTTTAGACATGACATAGTAGATGACATTGAATTGTCGAAAACATTGAACAGAAAAACTGTTATTGAAAATGTACAGTTGGGCGACTTGAATGAAACAAATATCAACGGTTTTGTGAATGCCGAATTTGAACTTGGAAAATTTAGAATTGCTCCAGCAGTGCGATTGGACTATTTCAAATTTTTATATAATGACAGACTTCAGACAGAATACGCGTCTCTATCAGAAACAAAAACCATCGTTAGTCCAAAACTGAATTTTTTCTGGGACGTAAAGGACAATTATCAAGTGTTCCTCAAATCTGGAATCGGTTTTCACTCTAATGATACCAGAGTTGTTGTGGCGCAAAATGGAAAAGATATTTTGCCGAGAGCTTATGGAGTTGATTTGGGAGATATATGGAAGCCAGTGCCAAAATTGGTTGTAAACACGACTTTATGGTATTTGTTTTTAGAACAGGAATTTGTTTACGTAGGAGACGCAGGAATTGTGGAGCCGAGTGGCAAAACAGAACGTTACGGTCTTGATTTTGGATTTAGATATCAATTTAATGATTGGCTATTTTTAGATACTGATATGACCTTGACACATGCCAGAAGTACAGAAAATCCTGATGAACAAAATTATATTCCACTGGCGCCTGATTTTACTATGGCTGGTGGATTATCGGTAAACAACTTAAATGGTTTTTCTGGCGGATTGAGATACAGATATATCGATGATAGACCTGCGAATGAGGATAATAGTATTGTTGCTCAAGGCTATTTTGTCACTGATTTTAATGTGAACTATAGTATTAAAAATGTGACATTGGGTCTGGTAATTGAGAATCTATTTGATACAGACTGGAACGAAACCCAATTTGCCACGGAATCGAGATTACAGAACGAATTGGAATCTGTTGAAGAGATTCATTTCACACCTGGTACACCATTTTTTATAAGAGGAACAATTTCATATAAGTTCTAAAATTGTAATGATTTAAAAAATGCTTGCCTTGCAAGTATGAAAAATAAATATAAGATTAACTGTTAATTTGAGGGAATTGACTGATTAGTAGCTAACAAGAAGAGTTATGCGTTTGAAGCCTATTTCGGCGCGACGAAACCACGTGAGTTGTGGTAGTTTTTTTAGAGTTTTTTGTTAGTAGAAAGTGTCTGGTTGCAGCGATGTGATTAGGCACTTTCTTATTTTTAGAAGCTAGAAGCTAGAAGCTAGAAGCTAGAAGCTAGAAGCTAGAAGCTAGAAGCTAGAAGCTAGAAGCTAGAAGCTGAAAGTATTAAACTGCTTGGTG
>JBBSLN010000560.1:0-2098 GCA_038255205.1 Flavobacteriales bacterium | reverse complement strand
GGCTCCAGTTGATGCAGTTGAAACCCTTCCGTATTCATCTTCAAATTCGGCTTTTCCTTCCTGGGTGGCGTATTGCAATATTTTCTTGAAATCCTTTAAATCTAGCAGTGGCATTTTGTTATCGTCACAATATTTAAAGATGATGGCAACAATGCCTGATTGCGCATCGGGCAAATCCAAAATACGAGATAATAAAACCGGTCCGAATTCACTCACCGTGGCTCGAAGTCTAACACCATCCTGTTCTGAAAGCGTAAGAATTTCAACAGGATAACTTTTAGCTTGAAAAGGTAAACCAATTTGAGCATGACGTTCATCGATTTTTGCATGGCCAAGGCTAGGTTCCGCTAATCCACTTAAGTCACCTTTAATATCCATCAACAGGACTGGAATTCCTTTGTCAGATAAATTTTCTGCCAAAACTTGAAGTGTCTTTGTTTTACCAGTTCCCGTAGCACCAGCAATTAAACCATGACGATTCAATGTTTTTAAGGGAACATTTACAAAGGCATTGGTAATCGTTTCACCATCCAACATCGCAGAACCTAAAGTTATATATTCGCCTTTAAATGTATTTCCTTCTGTGATATGATTGAAAAATTCCTCCTTTTTACTCATTGATTTCAAAATTTTCATAAAAATACTAATCTATAATGAATACGACGGAAAATGTTTTCAACAATAAAAGAGGGAAGCTTGAAGTTGGAAGCACGAAGCGCTCACCGACGAAAAATTCTTCAAGCTTCAAGCTTCGAGCTTCCAACTTAATACTTATCTTTGCAGCCTTATGAAAAAAGAAATTCAAGACCTGATCAATAAAGGGCAACTATTGCCTTTAATGGAAGAGTTTTACACGATACAAGGTGAAGGCTTCCATAAAGGAACCGCAGCCTATTTTATTAGAGTCGGCGGTTGTGATGTGGGTTGCCATTGGTGTGATGTAAAGGAAAGTTGGAATGCCGATTTACATCCTCCAACAGAAACTTCCAAAATTGTTGAAAATGCCGTAAAATATAGTGACACGATTGTAGTGACAGGTGGTGAGCCATTAACTTGGGATATGACGGAATTGACATCGCAGCTCAAGGCAAAAGGATTACAAGTACATATAGAAACTTCTGGAGCCTATCCGCTCACCGGAACTTGGGATTGGATTTGTCTATCGCCAAAAAAGCTAAAGCTACCGACTCAAGAAGTGTATGACAAAGCCCATGAGCTCAAGGTTATTGTCTATAACAAAGATGATTTTCGTTTTGCGGAAGAACAAGCAGCAAAAGTGAACAAAAACTGCATTTTATATTTGCAGCCAGAATGGAGCAAACGCGATAAAGTGGTTCCTGAAATTGTTGAGTACGTGATGGCAAACCCTAAATGGAAAGTATCTTTGCAAACACATAAATATTTGAATATTCCCTGAAATTAGTTAGCAGTCTTCAGTTGGCAGTCAGCAGTCGCATTTTTAAGAATAAGCTTTATAATAACTTATAACAAAAAAATGTTCCCAAAGATAAAACTTCAAGAACATTCTAATATTTTATATACTGCCTACTGCCTACTGCCTACTGCCTACTTATTTAGTAAACGGAACAGCAATCATAGTATCTTCCCATCCCATATACATCATAGCTCCACTTTTTGTCTCATCAAAAACAATTGAAAATGCCTCAATCGGTTTTTTTGCTTTTTGTGCAGGTACGCTGATTCTAGCGACATCATTAGACTTGTCATAAGTATAAGCTCCCCAAACATTCAAATCGGAACTTAAAATGACGATCCATTCTTTTTCTCCTGGAATGGTAAATAAAGAATAGGTGCCAGCTTTTACTTTCGTAGTGCCAAACATCATATCTGCATAAAGTGTAATTTCAGCTGCTTCATTAGCTCCTGTTCTCCAGACTTCGTCATTAGATACTAATTTCTCTAGCGTACGCCCCTTAAGTTGAGGCCTGCTATATACTACCTTTATTAATTTTTCGGAAATTTTATAGCTACCTGGGTAGGTTGCCGCATCCATAGGACTTTTGTCTAAATCTGGAAAATTCTGTGCTTGACTATTGAAGCTGATCAGCATCAAAAGTGAAAAGGCGATTGTTACAAG
>JBBSLN010000559.1:0-2102 GCA_038255205.1 Flavobacteriales bacterium | reverse complement strand
CTCCAATCCGTGTTTGCTTGGTCAGCAGTGGCGGCAATAAATGCATCCGATTTTCCATTACCCAAACCAACTTTGTTTTTTCGTTGGAATTCTAATAATTGGGTAGAATTCATTTGCTGAAATCCAGGATCGTTATACGTTGACTTACCATATTGTGTTCTATAAGCCACTTTAACACCTCCGCCTAATTTACCAGTTTTAGTAGTTACGATAATAACTCCAGCCGCACCTCTATTTCCATATAACGCAGAAGCAGAAGCATCCTTAAGAACAGAAACACTAGAAATGTCGTTAGAGTTTAAACTTCTAAAGTTATCTTCATCAACAGGCACACCATCAATAATGAATAACGGTTCTGTGTTACCGTTGATAGAGCTTCTACCCCTTAAGATAACCGTACCACTGGCTCCAGGCTGCCCGGAACTAGTTTGAATGTTAAGACCTGCCGCTTGCCCTTGAAGAATTTGATCTAAAGAAGCGTTGGGTACTTGCTCGATGTCTTCGGCTTTCACAGTTTCAATTGCCGATGTTACATTGGATGCCTTTTCAGATCCATAAGCAACGATGACAATTTCTTCCAATGCCGCTGCATCCTCTTGCATTTGAACATTTATAGTGCTATTCCCACCCACGATTTTATCGATACTTTTCATACCGACAAAAGAAAACGCAAGGGTTTCGTTTGCACTTGCTCTGATGGTGTAATTACCATCAAAATCTGATTGCACTCCTCTAGTAGTGCCCTTTACAATTACATTCACGCCTGCCAATGGAAAACCATCGGTTGCAGATGTAATTGTTCCTGAAACAGATTTCTCTTGTGCAAAAGAAATTTGTATCATAAACGCCATAAAAAGCGCCATTAAACATGTTAACTTTAATTTCATAAAACAATTATTTGAGTTAGTCCGGCGCAAACATCCTAATAAAATATTAGATAAACAAGTATTTAACCTAAAAAAATGTTAAAGTTTGTGAGCCCAAAAGTTCAGCAAAATAATGTCAAAAATCTACTTTTAAAATTAGGAGCATCTCTTACAATTAGTTAGATGCTGATTTCATAAAAGGGTTGCGTTAAAATTTTAACTTTGTTGAAACTTTAACATTTTGGAACTACAACTAACGTTAACAAATTGTGAATTTGAATGTGGAACTGATGAAGCAGGTCGCGGCTGTCTCGCCGGCCCAGTGACCGCTGGGGCAGTTATCTTGCCTAAATATTTTAGTAACAATGTGTTAAAAGATTCCAAACAACTTTCTGAAATTAAAAGAGTGGCATTAAAGCAAATAATCGAGAGCGAAGCACTAACATTTTCCTTTTCCCATATATTTGAGAACACAATCGACGAAATAAATATTTTAAACGCTTCCATTTTGGCAATGCATCATGCTATAGATAAATTAAGTATAGCGCCAAATTTCATCATTGTAGATGGAAATAGATTCAAGCCGTATAATAAGATACCACATCAAACAGTGATAAAAGGTGATAGCAAATATTTAAGCATTGCCGCGGCTTCTGTTATAGCAAAAACCCATCGTGATGCTTATATGTGTGAATTGCATGACGAATATCCAATGTATAATTGGAAACAGAATAAGGGATATCCAACACAGGAGCATCGTGAGGCCATCAAAAAATATGGGATTACGAAATATCACCGAAAATCATTCAGATTATTGCAAGAACAGCTCAAAATAGACTTCTAACTTTTTATATTTGCAACAAATTATTCACAATGAGAAAATTTTGGCAGCTGATTCCTTTTGTCCTTATTATAATAGGGTGTGAAAATGATTCAACTAAAAGTTCAAATCTCATTTCACTCGTCCCAGATAATGCGTCTATAATAATAAAAACAAAGTCTATTGAAGGCTTGAAGAGTGATTTTATAAATAACGGCTTGTTGAATGAGCTTACAAATTATAAGACAATTAAAAATATACAATCGCAACTCAATTATCTTGACTACCTAAAACCTTCCGATAATGTTCTAATGAGTTTTGGGAAAAACGACAAAGACAGCTTGCAAATAACCGTGATTACAAAATACCATAAGGATTTGTTTAATTTGGACTCTGTTCAGAATCGTACAGTTGAG
>JBBSLN010000558.1:0-2108 GCA_038255205.1 Flavobacteriales bacterium | reverse complement strand
TGGCAATACCTACCGATTTACGTTTAAGTATTTTGTTTTGATTGATTCTGCTCGATTCTTTTCTCCCAATGCCATTGTCTGTAATGGTAATCGTAATAAAACCCTCTGATGGCTTTGTGACCTTTAAAATTATTTCCTTGTTGTTTTCTTTTGAAGAAAGACCATGCCATAGGGCGTTTTCTAAAAATGGTTGTAAAATCAATGAAGGCACTCTAATATTGGATGTATTAATGGATTTATCAACCTCAATCTGAAAGTCGATTTCATTAGAAAATCGGATATTTTCAATATTCATATATAGTTTCATCGTATCCAATTCATCTTCTAAAGTCATCTCCTTTTCGGTAGAAGCAATGAGGATTTTGCGTATGAGTTTTGAGAATTTATTGAGATAATAGACGGCATTTTCCTTTTCATTGTTGATGATATAGAGTTTGATTGAGTTAAGAGAATTGAATATAAAATGCGGATTCATCTGGCTTCGTAGCATGTCTTGTTCCAAGGTCAGAATTTGTTTTTCCTGTTTCAGTTGTTGATTTCTGTTGAAAGCGAGTACCAATCCGGCCATGACGAGTAATCCAAATAAAGTAAGCCAGAATAGCTTTTGATTTCGCTCGAGTTTTGATTTTACAATTTCATTTTCGCTCGCAAGAGCTTTTATTTCTTTGTTTTTAGCTTCATTTTCATATTGTATGATAATATCACTAACGTATTGCATATTACGATCGTTAAAAATCGTTTTTTCCAACTCTATGGCATTCTTATAAAATAGCATGGCGGCTTTGTAATCGCCTGTTTTGTTGTATAGTTCCGATAATTTGTAACTGGCCTCTACAATGGCAGTTTTTAGGCTATAATTTTTAGCGATGGTCAATCCCTTTTTAAGATTTTCTTCAGCTGGTTTGTAGTCATTCATTTCCATTTGTGTCCAACCCAAATTGATATAGGAAGATGAAATATAAAATTGGTCGTTGATGTTGATGGCTTTTTTAAGGCCTTCCTCTATAATGATTTTAGCATCGTTATATTTATTCTGTTTGATATATACTTGTCCTATACTGTTATAACAAATGACACGGCCTACTTCAGAATCAATCTGGTTATTGTAATCCAACGAGCGTTTGTAATTTTTAAGAGCTAATTCCAATTGGCCTTTGGCTTCATCCGCATACCCCAAGTTTTGATAATTGATGGCCAGTCCCAAACGGTTGTTGAGTTCTTTTTCAATAATCAGGGATTTTTCAAATACCTTAATTGCAAGATCGAATTGTTTTAAGGTCAAATAGATGTTACCCATACTATTTTGGGACACTGCGATGCTAGCCTTGAGTGATTTGGTCGGTTTTTCCACCTTATTGGCAATATCGAGCGCCTTTTTATGATAATCGAGTGCAGGTTTTATGGCATCCATACGTCGATACACAACGCCTATCATGTTTAGACTGATGACTTCCATTTCTATGTTGTCAGCTAGATCGGCTAGGTTATAAGCTTTTTGATGTGCTTGCAATGCTTTATCGTAATACGAAATATCCCTATAGATAACACCGATAGAATTAAGTGCATATGTTTCCGCTTCTGGATAATTTAATGGTTTTACTTTATACTGAAGGACTTTCATCTTGATACTGTCCTTATTAAATTCGGAAAAAAGCGAATCAATGGCCTTGTACGTTTTTGGTTTTGATTTTATAAGAGAGTTTAGCGAAGAGTTAAAAGCAGAATCGTTTGAAGATTGTGAGTACATCGAAGTTGTGCCTAACGTTATTAAAAAAATAACACATAGGAAGAAAATGCATCGCAAAGATGTTGCTATTTTGGGAAGTAAACAATGCATTTTTAGTTATAACTTTTCTAAAAAATCTGATTTACGCTGTCTGGCTACAGGAATTTTATGATTGGATTCCATGACCACGTAGCCTTCATTTTTTATAAATTCTTTTATTTTGTTAAGGTTGATGATATAGGAGTTGTGAATTCTAAAGAAATAGTGCTCTGGCAATAGTTCATTAACTTCCTTTAGTTTTTTGGTTATCAATAATTTTTGGCCATTGGTTGTCACGATGGTACTATAATTGCCATCTGATTCGACGAATAGAACGTCATCG
>JBBSLN010000557.1:0-2110 GCA_038255205.1 Flavobacteriales bacterium | reverse complement strand
TTGCTAACCAACTATATTCGTTGTGGATTTGCGTGAGGGATGGAAACGGCATCCTTTTTTGTTTGTCAAAAGGTTGAATTGAGCGAAAGCGAGTTGCCAAATCATCAGACAAAAAAGATATAGTGGACAGCCCGACCTTTTGAGGTCACGCCCAAATAATTAAAATTGATTAATGCCAAAGAAAAAACAATTACGATACGATAAAGCTTATTTGAGAATGGCGCAAGAGTGGGGGAAATTGTCCCATTGCAAGCGTAAACAAGTGGGCGCCATCATTGTAAAAGACCGAATGATAATTTCTGATGGGTATAATGGGACACCGACTGGCTTTGAAAACTATTGCGAAGATGATGAAGGCTACACCAAATGGTATGTATTGCATGCTGAAGCCAATGCGATTTTAAAAGTGGCATCTTCTACACAATCATGTCGAGGTGCTACGCTTTATTTGACCATGTCGCCTTGCAAAGAGTGCAGCAAATTGATACACCAAGCTGGTATTGTAAGACTTGTCTATCTGGAAGGTTATAAGGATGATTCAGGATTGCGATTTTTAGAAAAGGCAGGTATCGAATTAGAACGAATTGAAGATTTGAAAACAGAATGAAAGTAAGTAAAAAATATATCCCTCTTATTGTTGGTTTCGCGATTGCCACAGGGGTTTTTATAGGTGGAAAACTCAATTTTACCGATACGTCTGACCGTTTATTTACGTCAAACAGCAAAAAGGATAAGCTCAACAGGCTTATTGATTATATCGATTATGAATATGTTGATGATGTGAATACAGATAGCATCGTGGATGTCACTGTAAATGGTATTCTAAACAATCTAGACCCTCATTCTACCTATATTCCACAAAGTGAAATGCAGCGGGTAACCGAAAATATGAAGGGTGATTTTGTCGGCATTGGTGTGAGTTTTTATACTTATAAAGACACAATTGCGGTCATTCGCCCTGTTGAAGGTGGTCCAAGTGAGAAAGCAGGCATTAAGAGTGGTGACCGCATTATTATGGCCAATGGTGATTCTATTTTTGGAAGAATCTTGAGCAATGAAGATATTATTCAGAAATTGAAAGGCGAAAAAGACACCAAAATCAAATTGATGGTGTATCGCAAAGGTGAGCCCAAATTACTCAACTTTACGGTAAAGCGTGGTGATATTCCAATCAATAGTGTTGATGCGGCCTATATGCTGACACCAGAATTGGGCTATATAAAAGTCAATCGTTTTGCGGAATCAACCTATAAGGAATTCAAAAAGGCATTGGATAGGTTACAGGATGAAGGTGCGACTAAATTGGCGTTGGATTTACGAGACAATCCAGGTGGTTTTTTAACAATTGCGGAGCAAATTGTAGATGAATTTTTAGAGGATGACAAGCTTATTCTGTTCACTAAAAACAAATCGGGTAAAATAGAAAAAAGCTATGCTACAAGTAGAGGTGATTTTGAGGAAGGGGAAGTCTTTATTTTAATCAATGAAAATTCGGCTTCTGCCAGCGAGATTGTGGCTGGTGCTCTCCAGGACAATGATAAAGGAACGATTGTAGGTCGTCGTAGTTATGGCAAAGGACTGGTGCAACGTGAAATGGCGCTTGGCGATGGCAGTGCAGTGCGACTTACGGTTTCAAGATATTACACGCCTACCGGACGTTCTATCCAGCGTCCTTACGAAAACGGAAAAAGCGAAGACTATTACAATGATTATCACAAGCGATTGAGCAGTGACGAAATGAATGATGGGACTAATGAAAAATATGTTGATTCGTTAAGGTTTAAAACGCCCAAAGGTAAAGTCGTCTATGGAGGCGGAGGTATTATACCGGATATTTTTGTGCCATTGGATACCAATATCCAGAATGAAACCATAAATTATATTCTCAACCGAGGTTATATTAGCTACTTTGTGTTTGAGGAATTGGATAAGGATCGATTCGCGTTTAAAGGCATCACACGAAATGATTTTATTAAGAATTTTGAAGTGAGCGATGATATTGTTTTTCGTTTTCAGGAGTATTTGAGTCAAAAGGAGCGCGTTAGTATTACATTTGTGGCTTACAATACAGAAATGAAACAATTGATTAAGGCTTCATTGGCAGAACAAC
>JBBSLN010000556.1:0-2114 GCA_038255205.1 Flavobacteriales bacterium | reverse complement strand
TTCAATATCATCTCGAAATGGTTTTTCATACCGAACCACCAAATCAAAATACTTCTGACCTTCATAAATCTCACCAGCTTCTTCGCCTGCAAAAGCGATATCCACTTGCTCCATTAAGTTGCCGACTGTCATTCCGTACGCTGATAATATTTGGCGTTTCGGTTGGATGCGTATTTGCGGTACTTCAATATGTTGGTCAACCGCCACATCTGCCAATCCATCAATATCTTTAATATTTTGCTCTACGCTTTTCCCAACTTCAAATAAGCGTTGTAAATCTGAACCAAAAATCTTGATTGCAATATTGGCACGTGTACCCGAAAGCATATGGTCAATTCGATGGGCAATGGGTTGTCCCAATGTTATATTAACACCTGGTGCAATACTCAATTTGTTTCTTACTTCCTCAAAAAATTCTTCTTTGGTTTTGCCTTCGAGAATAAATGGCACATCAATTTCAGAAGCATTTACTCCTTGTGCGTGTTCGTCTAATTGTGCTCTTCCAGTCCTTCTTGTTACGACTTCCACTTCAGGTAAATCCAATAATAGTGTCTCTATTAAATTCCCTGTTTTATTGCTTTCTTCTAATGACATTCCGGGTGGACCAACAACACTAATTACCAAAGAGCCTTCATTAAATTCGGGTAAGAAACTTCTTCCCAATTGGGTTAAAACCAACAAGCTTATAATAAATGCAATGACTGTTACACCAATAATGGTTTTAGGTATTCTTGTGGCACGTTCCAGGAGATTACCATAATGTTTTTGCAACCAACGCTCCACTTTTGTTCCTTCTGCTTGCTTCTTTAAAAGCTTTTCATTATCCAACAAATAGGAACATAAAATTGGTGTTACGGTTACCGCCACAATCAACGATGTCAATACCGAAGTGACAAATGCTATTCCTAAAGGTTGCAACAAACGTCCTTCCATTCCGCTTAAAAAGAACAAGGGAATAAATGATACGATGATAATCAAGGTTGCAATAATGATTGAACTTCTTATTTCTACGGAAGCATCACGAACAACCGTTAGTGTTGATTGACGTTCCTCTTTTGGTTTTCTTATATTTTCGCGCAAGCGTTTATACACGTTTTCCACATCAATAATCGCATCATCTACCAATGCACCTATTGCGATCGCCATACCTCCCAGACTCATTGTGTTGATGGTATAACCCAACCATTTTAAAATGATAATGGATACCAATAATGAAATAGGAATTGCCAATAAGGATATTAAGGTTGTTCTCCAATTCATTAAAAAGATGAAAAGAATTATCATTACAAAGAATGCTCCCTCTAACAAGGTTTGATTCAAATTGCTGATGGACGCATCAATAAAATCTGACTGTCTAAAGATTTGACTTTTGATGTTGACGCCTTTTGGCAAGGTTTTTTGTAAATCGGCAATCGCTTCATCCAATCGGTCTGTCAATTCCAATGTATTGACATCGGGTTGTTTTGAAATGGTTAAGATAACTGCCGGTTTTGCATTTAAAGAACCATCGCCAATTTTATCGGCAGCACCAATCTGAACAGTTGCCACATCTTTTATTTTGATAGTTTGCCCATTCACTTGTTTTAAAACCGCTTCCTGCAAATCTTCCAACGCATAAGCTCTACCACTTCCTTTTATGATGTATTGATTACCATATTGATTGATTACTCCGCCTGGTGCATTGGTGTTTGCTTCCTTAACGTGTTCAACCAATTCAGAAAGGCTCACGTTGTAATACTTCATCTTTTCAGGATTGGCAAATACCTGGTATTGCTTATAATCGCCACCAATTACTACCACATTGGCAATACCACCAATCGCTTTAATTCGCGGGCGAATTGTCCAATCGGACAATGTTCTTAATTCCATTGGTGACAAGCTATCTGAAGTTACTCCCAAGAGCATAATTTCGCCCATAATGGATGAGATAGGTGCCATCGTTGGTGCGCCAATACCTTCAGGTAAATTTTCACGAACCATTGGGATGCGTTCACTTACAATTTGACGTGCCCGATAAATATCGGTTCCCCATTCAAATTCTACCCAAACAATGGAAACTCCTGCTGCCGATGAAGAACGAATCCTTCTCACATTAGGCGAACCGTTTAAGGCTG
>JBBSLN010000555.1:0-2116 GCA_038255205.1 Flavobacteriales bacterium | reverse complement strand
TACTATTAATATTTGGTGGTACAGCAGGTGCTGACAATGGTGCTTTAACCAGTGATAATGTCAATTCGAATGATAAAGAGTTTCTGAATTCATTCCCTTTCTTGGCATCGCCTTGGTAATAAATAAAAATAATACCCTGAAATGAAGTTTATTTATTTCAGGGTTTTATTAAAAAAACTCAAAACAAAAAAAACTCTAAAAACACTCCAATGAACTCAAAATATATACTCGCTTTCTGCACCTTATTACTCTTGAGTAGTTGCGAAACTGAAAACAAACAAGTTACAAATAGTAACGATTACAATAATTATCTTGAATTAGCCGAGAACAAGACACTGCAACATGCCGAAAGTAACAGGGAATTCTGGACAGAGAAATTAGAAAAAAGTCCGAACCAGTTTCCTTATAGAAGTAAAATTGCATCGTCTTATTCTCAATTATTTGCTGCCACTGGAAATATTGAGTATTTAAAAAAGGCAGAACAAAAACTCATTGAGGTTAACGAAATTACAAACTACAAAAGTCCAGGTTCTTTAATGGGATTGGCTAGTAACTATATTTCACAACATAAATTTAAAGAAGCACTGGAATTACTTACAAAAGCGGAATTAATTGGTGACCAATTGTCTGATGTCCAAAAAATGATTTTTGATGTACAGTTGGAATTGGGTAATTCTAAAATGGCCAAAGTCTATCTAGAAAAGATAGAGAACATGAGTGATTTTGATTATCTCATCCGACTAGCAAAATGGAGCGATCATCAAGGAAACTTGGATGCTGCCATTAAATACCTTGAAAAGGCAAAATCAATTGCAGAATCATCAAACCAAAAAGGAATCATGCAGTGGACCTATACCAATCTAGCTGATTTTTATGGTCACGCCGGAAGGATTGATGAATCTTATAAATTGTATTTAAAGGCATTGGAAATTGATCCGAATGACGCTTACTCAAAAAAAGGAATTGCTTGGATTGTTTATTCCTATGAGAAAAATCCTGATGAAGCCTTACGTATTTTAAATACAGTTACAGAAACTTACCATGCTCCTGATTATTATTTGCTAAAAGCCGAGATATATGAATTTAAAGGTGATAATGCATCGAAATTAGAGCAATTCAAACTTTATAAAGATGCAGTGAAAAACGAGTCATACGGAGCAATGTACAATAAATATGATGTCCTTTTGTATACCGATGAAAACCAGAATTTAGACGAAGCGATTGCAATTGCAAAAATTGAAGTAGAGCACAGACCGACACCACAGTCTTATGATTTATTGGCATGGTCTTATTTCAGAAGTGGTAATATCTCTGAAGCTCTGACAGTAGTTGACAACCATGTTGTAGGTCATACGTTTGAACCGATGGCGCTCTATCACAGTGCAGAAATATACAAAGCGGCTGGAAAGGTCGATAAGGCCAATGCCCTAAAGAAAGAAATTGCAGAAAGTTCTTATGAATTAGGACCTATCATCGCAGAGAAAGTCAGTAAGATTTAAAACTGAATTGCTATGAAAAAGAACTTTTTAATGACGCTAGTGATAGCGTTAGGGTGGATAACTGTATCCAACGGACAACAAATAAAAGGAAGTATCAAAGATGAAAATCGTCAACCATTAGAAGCGGTTTATATCTATAACTCAAATAGTCAGAGCCACGCTCATACATCAGAAAATGGTGTGTTTATTTTAGAAAATAATAAAGCAGGTGACAGTTTGAGAATAGGATTACTAGGATACGAAACAAAAACAATGCTAGTGAAAGATTCAGATTTTAATGAGACTATCAATGTCATGCTCCAAGAGAAAGCTTTTCAATTGGACGAGATGACCCTTACGGAGCAATTAAACCCTGTGAGCACCATTGCGCGATTAGATTTGAATACTAATCCATTGAATTCTTCGCAAGAGGCATTGCGAAAAGTGCCAGGACTTATCATCGGTCAGCACGCAGGTGGTGGAAAGGCTGAACAGATTTTCTTAAGAGGATTTGACATTGACCACGGAACAGATATTGCGCTTTCGGTAGACGGAATGCCAGTGAATATGGTGTCCCATGCTCATGGGCAAGGGTATAGTGATTTGCATTTTTTGATTCCAGAAACGGTGAATAAAGT
>JBBSLN010000554.1:0-2123 GCA_038255205.1 Flavobacteriales bacterium | reverse complement strand
CGTATTGATGCAAATTTGTCTCAAACGGAATTGGCACAAAAAACAGGGTTGAGCAGAAGTTCTATCGCAGAAATTGAAAAAGGGAGAAATTTTTCCATTACGTCTTTAATTGCTATTTCCCGTTCACTTGAATTTTTGGATGAATTTGAATTCTTTCTAATAAAGGAAGTATATGAATTAACTCCAATGGAAATTTATGAAAAAGAAAAAAAGAAAAAGCAAAGAGGAGGATATAAAAAATGAATCTATTGGAAGTCATTATATGGGAAAAACTCGTAGGAGTTCTTGTCTGGAATGAGACGAAGAAAACGACCAGTTTTGAATATGCCAATAGTTTTGTCAGAACCGGAATTCAACTGTCTCCTATTATAAATCCTTTATCCAAAAAAATAATATCTGTAACCCAAAAGCTAGAATTTAGTAGTGAAGTTAGCATGTTCTTTGATACCAATAAGGGGCTGCCGCTCTTTATATCAGATTCATTGCCTGACAAATTTGGTACTGAAATGCTCTCAAAATATCTCGAAAAAATAGGTAAAAATTACAGAGATCTTACGCCCATTGAAAAATTGTCCTATATAGGTAATAGAGGAATGGGAGCACTTGAATTCAGACCTGCAATGAATGAACAAGTTGACAATCAAACGTTAAACCTAAAAAAGCTCAACGAATTATCAATTTCACTACTAAATAGTGAACCTATCGCCAACATTGAGGATATGGCCAATCTTTTCCACATCGGAACCTCGCCAGGTGGAGCGCAACCTAAAGTTCTGATTAATATCGACAATCAAACAGGCGATGTCTATCGAGGAGATACTTTACCAGCGAAGAACCAAGAAAGTTGGATTTTAAAATTCAACAGAGATATCGGTTTAGATTCCGACAAGGAAAGAGGTAAGATTGAATATGCCTATTATCTAATAGCAAAATCGTCTAAAATTTCCATGATGGATTCAGAGTTGAGGGAATTTGATAATGAACATTATTTTATGACCAAAAGATTTGATCGTATTGATGGTCGAAAAACACATACACAGACCTTGCATGCCTTGGCTGGAATGAATTTCAAATTGCCCGATATGTATTCGTATGAACAGGTTTTTACCATATTAAATAGATTGAATTTAGAATATTCTGCAAAAGAACAGTTATTTAGAATCATGGTTTTTAATGTTATTGGTCAAAATGTTGATGACCATACTAAAAATTTTGGGTTTAAAATGAACGAAAAAGGAGATTGGAATTTATCGCCTGCTTACGATTTGACATTTAGTTATAACGAGAACTTCAATAGAATCACGCCACATTTCCTCTCGATAAATGGTAAGAATCAAAATATTAATTTAGTTGATGTTCTTCATATAGCGGACGAATATTCCATCAAGAATGCCAAAAAAATAATCAACGAAATAAATCAAAGTTTTCTTAATTGGAAAAAAATTGCCTCTGATTTAGATATCTCACAAGAAACGTCTGACTATATTGCGAGTAAATTGAAAACCATTTCATATAAATTGAAATAACCAATGTTCTTCCAAGTCATAGACATATTAGGAACCATCGCCTTCGCCATTTCCGGCGTATCAGTCGCGATGAACAAACGCATGGATGTGTTTGGGTTACTGATTATAGCATTCGTGACATCCATAGGAGGCGGAACAGTTCGTGATTTATTGATTGGACAAACTCCAGTCTCATGGATGACAAATATGACCTATGTTTATGTGATTTTAGCTGCGACGGTTTTTACAATTATTTTTCAGAATAAAATCAATTATCTGCGTATGTCTTTATTCCTTTTTGACACCATTGGAATTGGTTTATATACAGTCGTCGGTGTTGAAAAAGGTCTGAACGCTGGATTGCATCCTATCATTTGTATCGCCTTGGGAACAATGACAGCCTGTTTTGGAGGTGTGATTCGGGATATATTGTGTAATGAAATTCCTGTAATTTTCAGAAAGGAAATTTATGCAACTGCCTGTATTGCTGGTGGTGTTGTTTATTTCGTATTGAGAAAACTTCCGATTGACAATAACCTTATCTTTATAATTGCAGGTGCAACCGTCATAACCATTCGATTGATTGCAGTGAAATTCAAGATTAGTTTGCCAAGTGTT
>JBBSLN010000553.1:0-2125 GCA_038255205.1 Flavobacteriales bacterium | reverse complement strand
GTCGTTTCGGCTATTTGGGAATAACCAAATGTAGAAGCGCTTAAGAATGCCACAAGACATAAGATGTTTAAGTAGTTTTTCATCAAATTAAGTTCTTTTAAATAAATTTAATAATTTCTTGCAAAACATGTACCAAAAAAATGTTAAACCTGATAAATATTCGATGACATGTAAAATCAACGTCTGTCTAAAGTTATCTTATTGTTATTATTAACGGCGTTAGTATAAATTTTTGCTATTAACCCTATCTTTACAATGTTGAATATCTTTGAGTATATATGAAAAAACGTGAAATAAAGATACTATTGGTCGATGACGAGCCGGATATTTTAGAAATAGTCGGTTATAATCTGTCATCTGAAGGCTATCAGGTCATAACCGCAGAGAATGGCGCTGATGCTGTCAAAAAGGCTAAAAAGGAACGCCCGCATTTGATTATTCTTGATGTGATGATGCCCGAAATGGATGGCATAGAGGCATGCGAACAGATTAGAAAAATCCCAGATTTGAGCGACGTTATCATAACGTTCTTAACTGCAAGAGGTGAAGATTATTCTCAAATGGCTGGTTTTGATGCAGGTGCTGATGATTATATTACCAAGCCTATCAAACCGAAAGTCTTGGTCAGTAAAGTAAAGGCTCTATTAAGACGATTAAAAGATGAGGATGCTACTGAAAGCATCATGAAAATAGGCTCACTTATTATAAATAGGGAAGAGTACAAAATATCACATAAAGGCAAAGAAATTATTTTGCCGCGAAAAGAGTTTGAATTGCTATCTTTGTTAGCCACAAAACCTGGCAAAGTATTCAAGCGCGAAGAAATCCTCGATAAAGTTTGGGGTAATGAAGTGGTGGTAGGTGGCCGTACCATTGATGTACACATTCGAAAACTTCGGGAAAAAATCGGCGACAAATGCTTCAAAACCGTTAAGGGTGTTGGGTATAAGTTTGTAGATTAATGCAAAAAAAACTTAAAAAAACTTACAGGTTTGCGATTAAAACGTCGCTCTATATTACTATTTGTCTAACACTCTTATTGAGTGTTTTTTTGTATGTGGGCGACACTTTTAACTGGGTAGTAGTATTGTGCTTTGTACCTATCTGTTACGCCATTTGTTTTTTTATCATACAGTATCGCGTAGAGCGATTTATATACAGACGAGTTAAAAAAATATATGATGACTTAACACTTTTAGAATCAGCTTCTCTAATTAAGCAACCCATCACAACCGACATGGCAACCTTAACACAGGAAATTGACAAGTTTGCTAGAGACAAAAAGTTGGAAATTGAAACCCTCAAAGTACGTGAAGAATATCGAAAGGAATTTTTAGGCAATGTGTCCCACGAATTAAAGACTCCATTATTCACTGTTCAGGGTTATATCCTCACGCTCCTCGATGGTGCCATGGATGATGAACGCATCCGAAAAAAATATTTGGCAAGAGCAAGCAAAGGTGTAGAGCGACTAATTTACATCGTCAAGGATTTGGATATGATCACCAAATTGGAAGTGGGCGATTTGAGTCTCAAAATTGAAGAATTTGACATCATAGAAGTTATTCACGGAGTCTTTGATTTGTTGGAAATGAAAGCCGCCAAGAAAAAAATCACGTTGATGTTCGATATGGATTATACAAAACCAATTATTGTTAAGGCCGATAAAGAGCGAATTCAGCAAGTATTAACGAATCTAGTGGTCAATTCCATCAAATACGGAAAGGATAAAGGAACGACCGAAGTAAGCGTAGAAAACCTAATCAAAAACAAGGTGATCGTTAGAGTGACCCACAACGGTGAAGGAATTTCCAAAGTCAATTTGAGGCGGCTTTTCGAACGGTTCTTCAGGGTTGATAAAAGTGGCTCCAGAAGAGAAGGTGGTTCAGGTCTCGGATTATCAATCGTAAAGCACATCATCGAGGCACACGACGAAAAAATTTATGTAGAAAGTGAGCTTGGAGTGGGCAGCGAATTCTCATTTACACTTGAAAAGTTGAAATAGGCGTTCATAGTTGATTTCATATTCGGAAATTTCCAGGCCTTTGAAGTTATGCACTTGCTCGAGCTTCTCTAAATTAAATTCATTCTGATTACAGTAAGGAACAAGGTTATTTTCGTTCAG
>JBBSLN010000552.1:0-2136 GCA_038255205.1 Flavobacteriales bacterium | reverse complement strand
TAGCGTATCGTCCCAAAGCAATAACAGATGCAGTCTTCATCACAAAAGGAGGTTTATTTAAGGATCTTGACAGAACACGGACTTACAAATATTTAAGTGAGCTCAAAATTTTCAAATATCCCAATATTGAATATATCGAAAACGAAAGTGACACCACGTTAATCACAAATATTTACTTGATTCCAAAGAAAAAATTTGGTCTTAATTTCACAACAGAAGTATCCACTAGCAACATTCAAACGATAGGGCTTTCATTTAGCACAGGACTTCTCATACGAAATGTGTTTAAGGGCGCTGAAATATTTGAAATTTCAGGATTGGGATCCATTGGAGCATCAAAAGACAGGGCGAATCCGCAAGACCAATTCTTCGACATTAATGAGATTGGCGCAAACATTAAACTGACAATTCCGAGGATATTTTTTCCAATAAAAACGGATAAAATCATTCCAAAATTCATGTCCCCAAGCACACGCATTAGTGCTGCCGCATCAAGTCAGCGCAATATAGGGCTGGACAAACAGACGTTCACTGGCATCTTGAGTTACAATTGGTATCCCTCTCCAAAGGTGACCAACACACTCGATTTATTTAGCGTACAATATGTAAAAAACTTAAATACAGATAATTATTTTAGGGTGTATCAGAATTCCTTTAATCGATTGAATGATATTGCCCGAAGCATCAATTATATAGGTAGTAATGTCGACTTAGACAGACCAGATGAGGCCAATATGTTCATCAGTGATGTGCTTTCAGGAAACACTTCCTTAAACCCAGACGATAATGACTTTATAAACGTAAATAGCATTTCAGAACGAAAAAATCGACTGGTAGAAGACAATCTTATCTTTTCGACAAGTTTCAATTATATTAAAAACCGAAGAGAAAACCTGTTTGACAATGATTTTTCCATCCTTCGTTTTAGAGGAGAACTGGCAGGAAATCTACTGTCGAATATCTCTAAAATTGCTGGTGTCCAGAAAAATGAGGATAACCGATATGATATTTTTGGTGTTGCCTTTTCTCAATATATAAAAGGTGAATTTGACTATGTAAAGTATTGGGATTTAGGTCGCAAAAATGTATTTGCCATACGCAGCTATGTGGGCATCGCTGTTCCCTATGGCAATTCTACGAATATTCCCTTCGCTAAAAGCTTTTTTGCGGGAGGACCGAATGATAATCGGGCTTGGACTGCTTACAACTTAGGACCAGGAAGCTCAAAATCCATTAATGAATTCAATGAAGCGAATTTTAAGCTGCACTTTAGTGCCGAACAGCGCTTTAATATTTTTGGAAGTTTTTACGGAGCCTTATTTGCGGATGCAGGTAATATTTGGAATATTTTTGACGATACCCAAGAAGAGGAAGCCACCTTTGACGGATTCAGTTCCTTAAGGGATATTGCACTTGGATCTGGAGTAGGATTACGGTATGATTTCAGCTTCTTCGTACTGCGATTTGATGTGGGATTCAAGACCTATGACCCTTCCTACGATTTAGGGAATCGCTGGTTCAAGGATTATAATTTAAACAATTCAGTCTTCAATATTGGAATCAATTATCCGTTTTAGAAAAAGATATTCGATGTTCAATATTAGATATTAGAAGTTAAATGTTGAAATTGGGGTTGAATGGAATTGAGTTAGATTGAAATGTGGAATCTAGAATTTGGAATTTTGGAATTTGAAATTTGGAATTTGGAATTTAAAATCCATTCAGTTTAAGTCCAGTTTTTTCCGTTAAATTGATTATTTTTGATTAACAATTCAATATTAAAAACACACAATCCATGAGTCATACTATAAAAGCAGGCGTTGCAACGGGTAAAGAAGTTCAAGCCATATTCAAACTTGCGAAAGAGAAAAATTTCGCCCTACCAGCGGTCAATGTCATAGGTTCTAACACAATCAATGGTGTTTTAGAAACGGCAAAAGCATTGAACGCTCCAGTAATTATTCAATTTTCTAATGGAGGTGCTGTTTTCAATGCTGGAAAATCATTGAGCAACGAAAACCAAAAAGCAGCTATTGCCGGAGGTATAGCAGGCGCAAAACATGTGCATTTGATGGCAGAAGCCTATGGCGTTCCAGTGATTCTTCATACAGATCATTGTGCCAAAAAACTATTGCC
>JBBSLN010000551.1:0-2142 GCA_038255205.1 Flavobacteriales bacterium | reverse complement strand
TTGCGAACTATTTGGGGCGTTTCTCTCGAAAAAGTAGAGAAAGATTTTGGATTAAACTATAAAAAGTATCTTTTGGAGCAATCCCAGAAACATATTATTGAACATTTGTTGTATCTTGATGACGGCAAATTGTTGGTCACGAAAAAGGGTAAGTTTTTGAGTGATGGCATTGCTTCGGACCTTTTTAAAATCAATCTATCTTGAAAGCTATCATCGAACATCATTCCAAATTAATTAAGATTGACTTATCTAAACCACTTGATATTTCCATTCCCTTGCGAGCTTCAAAAGACAATGTGAACGCGTGGTATATCGCCGAACCAAAAATTGAACCTGTGGTCGATGGAGACTGGATTGCAAGTGTCAATCAGGGTGCCGCTGTTAACTTCAATAATCTTTATTTCAACCCACATGCTCACGGAACGCATACCGAGTGTATTGGTCATATCACGAAAGAATTTCATTCCATCAATGAAAATTTGAAACAATTTTTCTTCACGGCAGAAGTCATTTCGGTCGCACCCGAAAAATACATGAAGGATACCGCAATTTCAAAACAACAATTAGAAATTCTATTAAAAGACAAAACACCCGAAGCTTTGGTAATTCGTACAATGCCAAACATGAAAGAGAAGAAAAACAGGCACTATTCAGAAACCAATTGGACGTATTTATTGGAAGAAACAATGGTTTTCATCAGAGAAAATGGCATCAAACATCTCTTGATTGATTTACCAAGTGTGGACAGGGAACATGATGGCGGGAAATTATTGTCACATAAAGCATTTTGGGATTTTGACGGGGAACGACGCATGGATTGTACCATTACGGAATTAATTTATGTGCCCAATAAAGTAAAAGATGGCAGCTATATTTTGAATCTTCAAATTGCACCTTTTGAAAATGACGCGACACCTAGTAAACCTGTTTTATATGAAATTTTAGAATGAGGAATATCGAGAAATTACAAAATTATTGCATTTCAAAAGGGGGACAACAGAAGAATTCCCTTTTGACGCTGACACTTTAGTGTTCAAAGTCTTTGGTAAAATGTTCGCCTTGGTAGGATTAAAAAAATGGGACACAGGCCAAAAATCCATCAACCTCAAATGCGACCCAGAGAATGCCGAAGAATTGCGCGCGGAATATACTGCCATCTATTCAGGTTATCACATGAGCAAAAAAATTGGAACACGATAGATTTGTCAATGGATGAAATTTCCCAAAAATTACTGTTTGAGCTTATCGACCATTCCCACGAAATGGTTGTCAAAGGAATGACCAAAAAGATGAGAGATTCTTTGTTGTAAGTGAGCATCAAACCTTTCAGGTTTTTAAAACCTGAAAGGTTCCACATGTTTACACGATACTGCCAAAGACCTGCAAGGTTTTCAAAACCTTGTAGGTCTAAATGGAATGCGTAAGTTTGCCAAAACCGTAATTCAAAAATCGTAAATCAACAATCGTAAATCGTAAATCCAAATGAGCGTCCTCCAAATGCTTCAAGACCGAAGTAACAACCAATGCGAACTTTGCACTTCCAAAGAAGATCTATCACAATACACAATTCCGCCATCTTTAAATGAGAATGTAGCAAACGATGTCTTGGTCTGCAAAACCTGTCGCGACCAAATCGAAGGCAACACTGAAATGGACCCAAACCATTGGCGCTGTTTAAGCGACAGTATGTGGAGCGAACACGTCGCAGTTCAGATAATGGCTTGGAGAATGCTTCAAAGATTGCGCGCTGAAGGTTGACCAAAAGATTTATTGGACATGATGTATCTTGATGACGAAGCATTAGCATTGGCAAGAGCAACAGGTGAGCATGAATAGGAGTCGGCTAAAATCATCCATCGCGACGTCAATGGTGTCATTTTAGAGAATGGGGATTCCGTTGTCTTGATTAAGGATTTAAAAGTAAAGGGTTCCAGTATGGTCGCCAAACAGGGAACTGCCGTGAGAAACATTCGTCTCGACCATGAAAATGCTGAATATATAGAAGGCAAAGTCGATGGACAGCAAATCGTCATCATCACTAAATACGTCAAGAAAACATAAATAAGCCTCCCTAAATCCCTCAAATTTAGGGACTTTTTACAAAAGATGTTGTTCGTAAAGGACAATAAAAAAAGATTTGAG
>JBBSLN010000550.1:0-2150 GCA_038255205.1 Flavobacteriales bacterium | reverse complement strand
AATGGTACTCAAGCCAATTTCCTGATTACCTCTGGAGATATTTTTGATGAAAAAACTGTTCTTTTCGAAAACTGGGTTCAGGGCACTAAAAACAGCATCGAAGATATGGGTAAAATCGACATTCGAGGCACTTATGATTTCTCGCTTGCTGGAGCATCTTACGAGATGAAAATAAAAGGGGAATTGAGCAAATTGAAATCAGAAATCACTTCTGATGGAAAAACAAGAGGCTCAAAAATTTCTTATTCGGATGATTGGGTAAATATTGCTTTCACGACTCAAGATTCCACAAAACAAGAATTCATCAGGATTGTCGCAAACGTAGATGCTAATAAAACCTTAAACGGAAAGGCGATATTCCCTCAAGGAATGGAAAGGTCTTTTTTTGCTAAACATCAAGAAACAGCTACCGATGACAAGAAAGAGGACGAAGAAGACGCTGAAAATAAAGAAGCCGCCGCCGAAAAAGTGGTGGCTCTCACCTATCCTAATAAAGCATACGGATTTAAGGAACTCCCAAAAGCAGAAACCTTATTGTTCAAAAATGCAACAGTTTGGACCAATGAAAAAGAAGGTGTTATAGAGAATGCCGATGTCCTCATAAAAAATGGCAAAATCGCCCAAGTTGGTAAGAACCTATCAGATGGGGGCGCCCAGGTTATAGACGCTTCTGGAAAGCATATCACTGCTGGAGTCATTGACGAACATTCACATATTGCGGCCTCTTCCATTAATGAAGGTGGTCAAAACTCTTCGGCAGAAGTCACCATTGAAGATGTTGTGGATGATAGTGATATTGATATTTACCGTAATCTTGCAGGTGGGGTTACTTCTATACAAATCTTGCATGGTTCGGCAAATCCTATCGGTGGACGCTCGGCAATTATCAAATTGAAATGGGGAGAATCAGCCAATAATCTGATCTATAAAAATTCTCCAAAATTCATCAAATTCGCTTTGGGTGAAAATGTAAAACAATCCAACTGGGATAGTAATTCACGTTTTCCTCAATCCAGAATGGGTGTCGAGCAACTCTTTATTGACTATTTCACGAGAGCTAAAGAATATGATGCTTTAAAGAAAAGTGGAAAACCTTTCCGAAAAGATATAGAAATGGAAACCTTGGCAGAAATTCTCAATAAAGAACGATTCATCAGCTGTCACTCTTATGTTCAAAGCGAAATCAATATGTTGATGAAAGTAGCAGATCAGTTTAATTTCAATATCAATACGTTTACACATATTCTTGAAGGTTACAAAGTAGCCGATAAAATGGCAGAACATGGCGTAGGCGGTTCAACATTCAGCGATTGGTGGTCTTACAAATACGAAGTGAATGATGCCATCCCATATAATGCGGCCATAATGCACAATGCGGGCGTGACGGTTGCAATCAACAGTGATGATGGTGAAATGTCTCGTCGTTTGAACCAAGAAGCGGCAAAAAGTGTCAAATACGGCGACATCAGTGAAGAAGAAGCATTGAAATTTGTGACTTTGAATCCTGCCAAATTGTTACACATCGATGACCGAGTAGGAAGTCTTAAGGTAGGAAAGGATGCTGACATCGTTTTATGGAGCGACCATCCATTATCAATTTATGCAAAAGCAGAAAAAACAATCATCGAAGGCGTCACTTATTTCGATTTGAAACGTGATGAACAATTGAGAGAAGCCATGAAAACTGAAAAAAGCGAGTTAATAAACGATATGCTTAAGGCTAAAAACAAAGGTTTGAAAACACAGCCTATCAAGAAAAAGGAAAAGGAATTGATGCATTGTGACTCGGAATGATTTTGACAAAATTGAAAAAATCTGAAAATCTAAAAATCTAAAAAAACCACGTAAACTTTGCGTCTCTGCGACTTTGCGAGAAAACAATTAAAATGAAAAACATACAATTATTATTACTAACATTTCATTGTGCAACTTTCACCTTCGCACAACAAACACCAGCGCCAAAACAAACCAAAGCCATCGCTATAATGGGTGCAACAGCGCATATTGGGAATGGTGAGCAAATAGCAAACAGCCTTATCATCTTTAAGGATGGTAAGATTGAAACAGTTGTAGATGCTACGACTGTAAAACTGGACATTTCAAATATGGAAGTCATTAATGCGAATGGCAAACATGTATACCCAGGGATT
>JBBSLN010000549.1:0-2154 GCA_038255205.1 Flavobacteriales bacterium | reverse complement strand
TTTAAATTGATTTCCTAGGAAATAAGAAATTGAGAAAGCCTGATAAAAATATCAGGCTCTTAATATTGAAATCAAGTTTTTCTATGCTTTCAACTTTTCTTTTAACCAAGCCTTTCTCAAGTCAATTTGCTTTTGAGCGGCGTTTTCGTCTTCCATTAAACTCTTTTTAGTAGTATATGCCTGTGTTAATTCCCCCTTAAACGTAATTTCTTTACCGTCACGTTATACTATAAGCTCGAAGTCTTGACCTGATTTCCATTGATACATGCCTCCTAGAAGCATTTGAGCATTTTCAACAGTGAACGTTTTACCATTTATTTCCTTGATGATATCCCCTGGTAATGCACCTTGTTCAACCCAAAAACTATTTTCGTTTACCGCTTCAGAAAAGAATAAAATCATTTTCTCTTGGTCAGCTTCAAAGATAAATCCGTTATTTCCTTGAATGAAAGTCGATTCCACTTGCTCGTCGGCCAATACCAAGCCTGCTTTTTTGAAGAATTCATTGTAATCAATCGGAGTTGTGCCTACAACATGTGTTTGTAAGAATTTACCAACTGACGGATAGGTCATTTTTGTGATTTCTTCAATTAAATCATCGTCATTAAAAGGCTTATTGACGCCATATTTATTCGAAAGTTCTTTCATCAGTGATAGGATACTTCGTTGTCCATTGCTCTCTTCACGCATCAAAATATCAATGCACATCCCTATCAAAGCGCCTTTTGAATAGACATTGATATAATTTTTAGCATAAGGTTCCTGCATGATGTTTTCACTCATGACAGTGAAACTCATTGTGTCATCGAAATAATTGGAAATTGCAATTTTACTGGTCAGCTCATCATAGAATTCTTGATTGGTCATCAATCCCTCATACACTTGAAAATGTTGGGCAAAATATTCGGTAACACCTTCATACATCCATAAATGTTTAGAGAATGTAGGATTGACATAATCAAAGTAATGTATGTCTTCTGAATGCACTGAAAGAGGTGTCACAATATGAAAAAACTCATGTGCTACAACATCAATCATCGATTTTGCAAGTCGTTCTTTTGATGACGACTCGGGCAATACAACCACAGTGGATGTATGATGTTCCAGGGCGCCAAATCCTTTTGGAGAATCTGCTTTTCCTTCTGCCAAATATAAAAAGATGTCATATCGAGGCGTTGAATTGACATCTCCCAAATATACTTTTTGAGCTTCCATCATCTTATAAACAGTTTCTTTTAAACTGGCAGCAGAGTGCACTTGATTTGGCGAATACACGCTCAATACGATTTTTATATCGCCAACCATAAATTCCTGAACGTCTAAATTACCGTACATCATCGGGTTGTCCATGATATCAAAATATCTTGGCGCAAAATAAGTATTCGTGATTGCAGTGCCATCAGAACTTGATTTAACAGCTGTCGATTGCAATGCTGAACTATGCTTAAAAGTAGCGGGTGCTGTGACATCGAGCGTATATTGAGCGGTTTTTAAATTATCGAAGAATCCGATAAAACCATATAGGTTCAACACATAATTATTTGGTTCAATATTCGTACCAGCAGGAGAAAATGGCATTTCTTCACCAATACCTCCTTTAACTTCTATGTCATAAGTGTCATTTACAAAGTATACTAGCTTGTCTAATTTTGTGGCATTAGCAATCACCCATGTATTGTCATCTGGATGCGTAAACGTCAATTCTTTACCATCGTAATCCAAAGCCTTGAAATCCTCCACAAAGCGACCATAACTCGCAAGTGAATAGGTTCCTGGAATAACCTTAGCAAAGTGGTAACTCACGGTATCTTCAGAGAAACGTCCTGGGTTGATAACGACTGGAAGTTTATCGTCCGATACTTTTGTAATATCAATAGAGGTGACAATTGGATTTTGATTGGCTAAATCGTTACTCATTTTTGAAGTTGAGCCGCAACCAATCAATAAAGAGCCTATAAAGGCAATACTTAAAACCTTTTTCATTATTAAATATTTTTTTGTGTAAGTCCCGCAAAACTACAATCCGTTACATTTTTATACGTGAACATTTTGTTAAAAGTTGAATTCGTATTTTTGAGCATGCATCAGCCCTTAATTAGCATCCTCATAACTTTTAAAGACACTGAAGAATTTCTGCCTGAATGCTTGGATTCT
>JBBSLN010000548.1:0-2159 GCA_038255205.1 Flavobacteriales bacterium | reverse complement strand
TAAAAATCAATTGATAGTAACTGAAACTTCTGCCTTCATATCTCTAGAAGAAGTTCCTATTTTAAATTGATAACTACCTGTCTCAACTATCCACTCTTTTTTTTCAACATCATAATAGGCTAACTCATTTACTGGGACAGCAATGACAACTTTGGTAGTTGCGCCAGCTTTTACTAGCACTTTTTCAAAGCCTTTTAATTCTTGTGCTGCTCTTTCTACTTTTGAATCTTCTTTAGTACTATATAATTGCACGACTTCTTTTCCATCCACGCTTCCAATATTTGTTACATCAACAGAAATAAAAATTGTTTCATTTTTTGTGTAGGACGTCTGTTTATCCGCATGAACATTTTTAATACCAAATGTTGTATACGAAAGTCCATAACCAAATGAATACAAGGGTTCGATATTTTTTGTATCGAACCAGCGGTAGCCTACTAAAAGTCCTTCATCATACGAAACTGTTTTATCTCCAGGAAAACTATTTGTAGCATGGGCAGGAGAATCAGCTATACTTACTGGCATGGTCCAAGGTAATTTACCCGACGGGTTTATAGTTCCCAATAGCACATCTGCCAACGCATTTCCACCTTCTGAACCATTAAATCCACTCCATACTAATGTTGAGGATTTTTCCTTTATACTATTGATATCAAAAGGTGCTCCAGCGATCATAACGACAATGGTATTGGGATTTATTTCAAGAACTTTCTCAATCAATTCCACTTGTCCAAACGGTAATCCTAAATCGAGTCTATCAGACGCTTCTGTTTCAAAATCACGATTTGATCCAGCAAAAATAATTGTCATATCAGAATTTTTGGCGGCATATAATGCTTCTTCAAGTAATTTAGAATCTAATTCGTCAATCGTTTCTGCTCTTTCTTGGGTCACATCACCAAATTTAGCTTCTTTTTTAGGAGCATAACGTTCTTGGTAACCTTCAGCATAATTAATCGTTACCGATTCTGGAAGTCTATTTTTTAAACCTTCTAAAGGTGTTATCTCCCTTTTAGTTTTAACACCTGCACCAAACCCGCCCAAGGCGTTTTTCTTAGTGGCATTGGCTCCAATTACGGCAATCGTATTAACTCCTGATATGTTTAATGGTAATAAGTTCTTGCTATTTTTAAGCAACACAACAGATTCTGAAGCAATGTTATAGGCATCTTTAAAATGAGCCTCCGTATTGATACTTCCTTTTTTTCGCTCCTCACCACCCATACTTTTAATCGTATACATTAATTGTAAAATACGCTTCACATGAGTGTCTAATTCTGCTTCTGAAATTTTGCCTGCTTTGACAGAATCGATTAAAGCGTCTGCCAAAAAGAATTCGTTAAATGGCTTTGGGGTTCCCATTTCAATATCCAATCCGCTTTTTAATGAATTTACCGATGTATGAACCGCTGCCCAATCAGAAATTACAATACCCTCAAAGCCCCATTCTCCTTTTAAAACATCGTTTAACATATAGTTATTTTCACACAAATATTCACCTCTAAATTTGTTGTAGGCTCCCATTACACTGTACGCTTTTGCTTCTTTAACCGCCGCCTCAAACGCGGGTAAATAAATTTCACGAAGTGTTCGTTCATCTATTTGAACATCTACAAAATCTCGGTTTGTTTCTTGGTTGTTTGCCGCATAATGCTTTACGCAAGCAGCCACATCATTCTCCTGTAAACCAACAATAAAAGGTACCGCCAACTTTTTATTTAAAAATGGATCTTCAGTCAAGTACTCATAAGTTCTACCTCCTAAAGGTGTTCTTATGATATTAATGGCAGGAGACAACAGCACATCCTTGCCCCTAGCGCGGGCTTCTTCACCCACACTAACACCAAAGGTATATGATAATTTTGGATTCCAAGTTGCCGAAAGACCTGATCCGGTAGGATAATACGTGGCAAAATCGTTATCTAAACCTGCTGGAGCCCAAGAACTTCTTGAAATCTCTTCACGAATACCTAAAGGCCCATCAGCCATTTTTAATTCAGGAACTCCTAATCGTTCTACACCCGCCGTAGTAAACATGCTTATCCCATGAAGCATTCCTGATTTTTCTTCTAGCGTCATTTGACTGATTATACTGTCAATTTTAGTGTCATATTCATGAGAAATGGATTGGCCCATGTAGTTTTCAGATGTGGTTACTT
>JBBSLN010000547.1:0-2160 GCA_038255205.1 Flavobacteriales bacterium | reverse complement strand
TTTGCATTCTTGCTTTGAACATCGTATCAAAATGACTGTCTAAATCGGCATCATCCAATACGATACACGCATTGTTGCCGCCAAGTTCCAAAACACATTTTTTAAGATTTTTACCTGCAATTTCTGCGATTGAGCGACCGGCTTTTTCGCTTCCAGTCAACGAAACAGCTTTAATAATATCATTTTCCAAAAGCCTCTCGATTTGTTCGTGACCGGCTAAAACGGTTTGAAAGCATCCTTTGGGATAACCCGCTTTTTCGAACAATTTTTCTATCATAAGTGAGCAGCCAGTGACATTTGATGCATGCTTTAAAATGACCGTGTTTCCTGCAGTTAATGTTGGCACCGCAAAGCGCATTACTTGCCAGAATGGATAGTTCCAAGGCATGATACCTAAAATGCAGCCTAATGGATCGTAACTAATAAAACTTTCATCGGCATCGGTCTCAATGAGCTCGTCGGCCAAAAAACTATCAGCGTTTGTGGAATAAAAATCACAGAGTGTGACACATTTCTCTATTTCTGCAATACTCTCTTTAATAGGTTTGCCCATTTCGAGCGTCATTTGCTTTGCATAGTCGTGTTTGTCATCTACAAGTATTTGCGCCACATTTTCCAATAATCGACAACGTTCCTTAATCGATACCTTTTTCCAATGATAAAACCTTTTTTCTGCGGTGTTCAAGATTTCATCAACTTCTGTTTCAGAATATAATTTGTATTCCTTTAAGCTTTCGTTATTATATGGATTATTAGTTGTGATCGTATTTGACATAAGTTTGATTAAATGTTAAATTCTTTTTAAAACCAATTATTTTTTAGGTTTTATAGCTAAATTTACTATTGTAATAACGGGTTGGTTGATTCAATCAGCACAAATCTTAACTTATATTAAATCTGACCAAAGCAGTTAAATATTTAATCAATTGCGATAGTGGTTTATTTTATATAATGTTAAATTTGAATATTAAAATCAAACAGTTTAATTTAAAATAAATAAATCATGGGAAATAACAGTAGTACAAACACTTTAATAGGAATTTTAGCCGGAACAGCCATTGGTGCAACTTTGGGAATTTTATTTGCTCCAGATAAAGGAGTTCATACAAGACAACTAATCGCAGATGAAACTATCGCTGCAAAAGATAGGTTAGCTGTGAGCGCTATGTCTGCAAAAGATTATATTGCTAACAGAGCAACTCATCTTAAAGATAGAGTTGTAGATACAGTTGCGACAAAAAAAATGACTCTTGACGAAAAAATGGAAGACATTGTTTCCGATACAAGTCATAAAGCGGATGATGTCATTACGACTCTTGAAAACAAACTGGCAGAATTGAAAGCAAAAAATAAACAATTCCAGAAAAGTCCAATTTCAAACGCATAAAAATTTATGAATAATATTTTCGAATCTATAAATAATACAACCGATTCAGCAGCAGAGATTGGTGAGAAATATCTAAATGACACTAAAGAATATTTTAGGTTAAAGATTTTTCAACAATTGACAATTTCTGTTGGTATGATTGCTAAGGCACTCATTATTGGCGGATTATTATTTATAGGTTTGATTTTTTTATCAGTTGCTGCAGCGCTTGCGATAGGTCAATGGATTGATAGTGTGGCTTTAGGCTATCTCATTGTAGCTGCGATTTTCTTAATCGTTGGAGCCATCATTTATTTTCAGAGATCAATTATAAGTAGAAAGATAATTGTGAAAATGTCACCTAAATTTTTTAACTAGTACTCATGAAGACCTATAATTCTTTTGAAGAAATAGAATACGATTTACAGCGTTTAAAATTGGAACGTCAAATTGGCATCGAAAAGTTAAAGGGCGTAAAGAGTGAACTCGCCGATAGCTTTAAACCATTGAGTTGGGTGACTTCAGCAGCTAAATTTGCCGGTAAATATGGTGTATTTATGTTTGTTAAAAATCTATTCAAGAAATTCTAAAAACCACTATTCACAGTGCTCACCAGCTGTTTCTTAAGTTCCATCGGCGTCATGCCGTATTTTTCTTTGAAAATTTTTGAAAAATAGCTCCTACTTGTAAATCCAATGGAATACACTATTTGAGAAATGTTCAAATCGGTAGTATCCATTAGTTCTCTTGACGTTTCTAGACGAATGTGTCTAATGTATTCTGTGACCGTTCTG
>JBBSLN010000546.1:0-2162 GCA_038255205.1 Flavobacteriales bacterium | reverse complement strand
TTTCCAACGCTTTTTTATAAATAGGGGTTTGATGCTCTGGTCGTTCCATGTGATGTAGTTTTACGCTGTGAATTTACTATTTTCTATGTGATTTGCAATCAATTTTGCATGGACTCTGGAATTTTCGATGAACCATTTATGGGTCTCCATACCGCCACAAATAACACCTGCAAGATATAGGCCTTTGACATTCGTTTCCATCGTATCTGGATTGTACGTTGGTTTATTTAGTTCGTCCTTTGACAACTCCACACCTGCAGCTTTGAGGAATTTAAAATTCGGTCGGTAGCCAGTTAGTGCCACAACAAAATCATTTTGAATTGTTTTGACTCCGTCAGGTGTTTGAACGCTCACTTCCATTTCTTTAATCTCTATAATCTCGGAATTGAAATATGCCTTAATACTGCCTTCCTCGATTCGATTGATAATATCCGGTCGTACCCAATACTTGACGCGTTCACCAATTTGGCTGTCTCGAATGACCATAGTGACGTGACCTCCTTTTCTCCAAATTTCCAGAGCAGCATCCACCGAAGAATTGCTCGCTCCTACGACGATGACGTTTTGCATAGCATAGGCATGTGCTTCCTTGTAATAATGGGTCACTTTTGGTAGAACTTCCCCTGGCACATTCAATAGATTCGGGATGTCATAAAATCCAGAAGCAATTACCAACTTTTCAGATTCATAAATTTGCTTTTCTGTCGTAATATGAAACAGACCATCCACTTTTTGGATGGATTCGACCGTTTCGTAGAGATGAATATTCAAATCATTGGAAGTCGCCACACGTCGGTAATATTCCAAAGCTTCATCTCTAGTTGGTTTTGGATTGTTGCTAATGAATGGTATGCCGTCGATTTCCAATTTTTCAGACGTTGAAAAGAAGGTCATTTTTTTTGGGTAATTGTAAAGAGAATTGGTCAGCACACCTTTTTCGATGACGACATAGTTCCAATTCCTTTTTTTGCATTCCAAGGCACAGGCAATCCCGATGGGGCCTGCACCTATAATCACTATTTTTTTCTTTTCATTCATATCCTAACTTTCCTCTTTTGAAGTTTTCATAAAGTCCTTCAAGATGAACAATAAAATTACGCCTATTACTCCAAGTAAAGCCATTAAAATCCATGTATTGTCAAATCCGAAGGCGTCAATAAAGTGAAATCCTAAATTATGTCCAAAGACGTGCGAAATGGAAAACGCAATACTATAGAGCGCCATGTACTCACCTTGCAATCCGCGTTTTGAACGCTTTAGTGAGAATGCATTGGAAAATGGAAACACAATCATTTCCCCAAACGTAACGATAATCATGCTAATCACAATCAACGCAATCATGGTATTATATAATAAAAACAGATAACTCAAAGAGGTCAAAATCAAACCAAAAATCATCAAACCAACTTTTGTATAGCCCTTGTTTTCGAGCCATTTGATGAGTGGCATTTCAAAAATAAAAATTAAAATCCCATTCAGACCCATCAATAGGCCAATTTCGAATTCAGATAAACCGACACCTTCTTTGTAAAAGTAGGGTAGTGTGGATAGAAACTGAAGGAATACCACTCCAAAAATAACCATCGCTACTAGGAATATCAAAAATGCCTTGTCAGTATAAGCCGATTTTGGATTGTCATTGACTTCTACGTCGAGCACTTTGGATTTTTTAGGATTTAAGACGTTCAATAATACAATGGCGGCAATCATGCATGTGATTCCATCGACCCAAAACAGTCCCCCGTAACTCATAGTTGTGATTATTAAACCGCCAATTGCAGGCCCAGCAGAGAATCCAAGATTGATGGCTAGACGGATAAGTGTTACACTTCGTGTCTTGTTTTCTGGTTTGCTATAAGCACTTAACGCCACAAACATCGCTGGACGGAACATATCTGCAGCCGTCATCAATACAAAAATACCTGCACAAATGGTTGCAAATGTATTTAAGAACTGCATACCGATAAATAGGATACCGCTCAACAATAAACTAAATACCATGACCTTGTAGTAGCCAATTTTATCCGTCATTTTTCCCCCAAGCCATGAACCAGCGATGGAACCTAAACCGAAGGCCGACATAATCCAGGCGACATCATCCAATGTGAATTTCATATTGGTTGTGAGATACAAAGACAAAAATGGAATCACCATGGTTCCTG
>JBBSLN010000545.1:0-2166 GCA_038255205.1 Flavobacteriales bacterium | reverse complement strand
TGGAAAAGAAATTGCATCAAGCCATCATAAATGCTAAAGAGCGAATAGAAAGAAAAAAACTGAATGAATAATCACGTTGTTTGAATTTCTTGTTGGGATTCATGGCACATAAAATAAAATGAAAAACATCCAAGCTAACATTAAGCATTTAAGAGCTTTAAAGGAATTATCCCAAGAACGATTTGCGGACGAACTCGGCTGGTCGCGTTCTATTGTAGGCTCCTATGAAGAAGGTCGCTCGGAACCACCAATTGACCGATTGATTGATTTGTCCGACTACTTCAAGATTCCGATTGATATTTTGGTAAAGAACGATTTGCGTTTGGCAAAGGACACCTCTTTTATTGATATTGGAAGCAAGCGCGTCTTGTTTCCGGTAACGGTCAACGAAAACAATGAAGACCTCATTGAAATTATTCCTGCAAAAGCATCGGCTGGTTATTTGGCTGGGTATGACGACCCGGAATATATTGAACAACTCCAAAAAATTAAGCTGCCTTTTCTGCCGACGGGTACGCATCGTGCCTTTCCAATCAAAGGCGATTCGATGTTGCCTGTAAAAGATGGTTCGTTTATTGTCGCAAAATTTGTGGAAGACCTATCAGACGTAAAAAATGGAAGAACCTATATTATCTTAACCAAAGAAGATGGTTTAGTTTACAAACGTGTTTACAATTTGGTTAAAGAGAAAGAATCGTTACTATTAAGCAGTGATAATAAAGCCTATCAACCCTATGAAGTCCCTATGGGAAACGTCTTGGAACTTTGGGAATTTACTTGCTGCATCAACACACAGGAATACGACGAAAAAGAATTGAAAATGAGCAGTATCATGGCGATGTTTCAGGAATTGAAAGTGGAATTGGAAGCAGTTCAAAAAATGGCATGATAAGCCTACCTGAAATTCCAGAAAAAGGAATTTCGACCTCCCAACGGGAGGTTTTAAAAAAGAAAATTAAAACTCTTAAAGTTTCGGGACGTTTTTGAACCGACCATTGATAAAAATTTATTTTAAAAATTAAAAAAAACAATAAAATTAAATCCGACAAAAGACATATAGCAAATGTAACAAAGTCTCCCTCTGGGGGATTCAGGGGGCTTTCCTATACCATTATTGATGTGGAAACCACTGGACGTGGTAATAAAATCACGGAAATTTCCATTTTTAAATATGATGGGGAACAGGTCGTGGATGAATTCACATCTTTAGTGAATCCGGAAGCCTTGATTCCTGATTATATTACGGCCTTGACCGGAATTGATAATGCGATGGTGACTGATGCACCAACCTTTTCAGAAATCGCCGAACAAATTCTATCCATTACGGAAAACACCATTTTTGTGGCGCACAATGTCAATTTTGACTACAACGTCATCAGAAATGAATTTAAGGCTATCAATACCAATTTCACACGACGGAAATTGTGTACTGTTCGATTATCTCGCACCTTATTTCCAGGATTTCGCTCCTATAGTTTAGGCAAACTGTGCAATTCAATGGACATCAATTTGGTAGATAGACACCGAGCAAGAGGTGATGCCGAAGCAACAGTGACACTTTTTGAAAAATTGTTAGCGCATGACAATTCACAGACGGTTTTTACAAATTTCCTAAAAAAAGGCTCCAAAGAAGCGACCTTACCTTCTCATCTGTCAAGCGAACTGTTCAATAGCATCCCAAATGCGCCTGGGATTTATTATTTCAAAAACAAAAAAGGAAAAATAATTTATGTAGGCAAAGCTGTCAATCTCAAAAAGCGCGTTCTTGGGCATTTTTATGACAAGAAAGAAAAGGAGTTAAATTTAAGTCGTGAAACAGCCGACATTGATTTTGAGTTGTCTGGGAGCGAACTCGTCGCGAGACTCATGGAAGATGCCGCCATTAAACATCACTTTCCCACCTACAATCAGGCAGCGAAACGTGTGCCAAAGCCTTATGCTGTTTTCACTTTTGAAGACCGTCAGGGATTGATTCATATAGCATTCAATACGCTCAAAGCAACACCCAATCCCTTACAAATTTTTCACAGCATACGAGATTGCAGACTCTATTTAGAGCATATTTGTGAACAATTTGAACTATGTCCTAAATACTGCCATTTACAGGAGAGCGTTTGGACCTGCTCACATTATAAGTTGACCCACTGCAAAGGGATTTGCAAAGGT
>JBBSLN010000544.1:0-2181 GCA_038255205.1 Flavobacteriales bacterium | reverse complement strand
TTACGGCACTAAAGAGATTCCTCAAAGCGCATCCAGAATTGGTCAAAAAATACAAGGGTATTTATCATATTGAAGTTGGAGTGGGACCGACCACTGAAGGCTGGGAATTGGACTTGAGTAAAGTGGAAGCCGGCATCAAGAAAAAGAAAAACCTTGATCCAAAAGTGCTTATCGAAATTGAAGATGACATTCTTTATGCCTTATATAAAGGAAAATTATTGTTGGAAGAATTAAAGATTCAAGGACGCATTAAGGTCATTGGAACAGCTTCAAGCAAATCGAAGTTCATGAAATTGCTTCAGGCATTTTTAGAAAGATAATTTATGCATTACAAAACGAATACATTTAAATCCACCGACGGCGAATCTATTTGCTATTACAAATGGCAAGCAAATCCGAACGTTCCTTTTCAAGGCATCATGCAAATCGCGCACGGTCTCGGCGAACATGCTGGTCGTTATGACGACATTGCCCATCAGTTTACGGATGAAGGTTACGAGGTGTACGCCAATGACCACAGAGCGCATGGTAAAACCGCTGAAATGAATCGATTGCTCGGATATTACGATGGAGATGATTATTTTGAAGACTGTGTTGAAGACATGCATGAGTTGACCAAACTGATGTTAACTGAACATCCAAAAGCGAAATTCATATTATTCGGCCATAGTATGGGCTCTTTATTGAGCCGGAATTATGTCACAAAATATGGTAAGGAATTGGACGCCCTCATTTTATCAGGAACCGCTGGCTTCATGAAAGGACTGGGCAATATTGGGCTGGTTACCGCAACAGCAGTCAGTGCCGTAAGAGGACGCGCAAGAACCAATGACACTTTGAAATCCTTCTTTTTTGGGGAATTCAATAAAAAATTTAAACCCAATAGAACCAAATTGGATTGGATTAGTAGTGATGAAGAACAGGTCGATATTTTTGAGGCAGACCCGTATCGCATCGAGAATTTTTCGCTTGGGGTCTTTTTAGACATCATCAAAAACAGCAAAAAACTTAACCAATCAGAAGCATTTAATGCCACCCCGCAAGATTTGCCATTGTATATCTTTTCTGGAGATAAAGACCCAGTGGGCGAAATGGGGGAAGGTGTTAAGCGAGTGGTCAAACAATATGAAAAAACTGGCATCAACGACTTGACCTTCAATCTATATGATGGACGTCACGAAATGCTCAATGAAACAAATAGTGAAGAAGTGAAACGAGATTTACTCGCATGGCTGAAAGCACATTGAAAGCAAGAAAAAAATTAATGGAAGAGAAATTAAATATATATAAGGTATTTAGCAGATTTACATTGAACCTCACGGTACACAACGGATTGACGACGTCCAAAGCGAAAAAACTGCTAATTCAAAAATTCGACAGTCATCCTTTTGGGATGGAACTAAATCCATTTATCGACGCTATCAACATCGATGAGACCGACAATTTGAAAACTCTTTTTGACGAGTGTATTCGCTTATGCGATGAATTAGGTGCAAGTAGAGACTATGTGACGTTGGTCTTCATTTTGGAATCTGTGGTTCATGATTCAAAAAATGATGCTTCAATCGATGCAGATATATATCTTGAGCAATTCAAGATTGAAATCGCTAAAATCAATAATAAAATTCCCGAACCACCTGTATTCAATATGATTATGGAGAGTCGATCCTTATTGGAATGGGCTTCCATTTATTGCATTTATCCTTTTATCCCGAAACGTATAGAAGGAAAAGGGAAGCCAGTCCTATTGATTCCGCCGTATTTGGGCGATGATTATTCGACATCTTTTGTTCGTAAGTATTTAAAATCACTCGGATTTCATACGTATAGATGGGACATGGGTTTCAATATGGTCAAATCACATTACATCCCAAGATTGGAAGAAAAGTTGGATGACATTTATCAAAAACACAATGAAAAAGTCAGTATTGTTGGCTGGAGTGGTGGAGGCATCTTTGCAAAAATCATGGCGAACAGGCATCCGAATCAAGTAGAACAAATCCTGACCATCGCCTCTCCAATTTGGGGCGTGATGGATATGAAAACGCCTGTTTATGGGTTGTTGGAGTTTTTCAGGGGAAAATCCTTAAAGGAACGGAATGCCAGATTTTTAGCGGAATTGGAGCCGATTCCAAATGTTCCTGTAACTTGCATCTATACAAAAACCGACGGTCTAGTGCC
>JBBSLN010000543.1:0-2181 GCA_038255205.1 Flavobacteriales bacterium | reverse complement strand
TAAGGTATTCATGCCAGCCTTATAGTCACCATCAATATCTTCCATATCCTTGGCGATTTCCCTGATTAAATTGATGACAAATGCGAACAGCGCATAATCCAACAAAATCTTGAAAAAGAACAATTGTGTTGGCTGATTTTGCGGCGTGATGGCTGGCAACAATTCAAACAAACCAACAATGAGTACGCTCATGGCGACCAAAATGGAGACCAAAATATTTCCAACTAAAAGTGTTTTCTTTAAATAGGTTGCATACACATAAAGCAACGCTGAAATAATTACAAAAAGCGCAAAAAAGCCACTTCTGCCAACTAAACGTGATAGGTAAAAACCAATTAATATACCGATAACATTAAACGTGATAAACAGATTATATGCCGTTTTTTCAGACACTTTTTTCCCAACAATAACCTTGTTCGGTCGGTTGACCAAATCTGTTTCTACATCATAAATATCATTGATGATATTTCCAGCAGCTGCCAAATACATTGTGGAAAGTATCAATAATGCAATTCCAAACCAATTGAACATAATATCAGCTTCAAAAGGCTCGAATAAAGCGTATTTGATAAGTAATTGCACCAAAGCAATCATTAAAAGGTTTTTCCAGCGGATTAAGTTTAAAATATACAAGGTTTAAAGTTTATGGTTTGAAAGGTTTCTGTTGTTTCAGGTTTAAAGCTTGACATTGGTTAATGCCGAAAAAGCGCACCTTCAATCATTTTGATGGCAATAATAATTAATATGATGACACTAATAACTGTAATTATTAATATTCTGACAGTTTTTACTTTATTGGATTTTCGAATATTGTTTTTGATTTGTATCCTTTCAGCAGCCGAAAGTTTTTCACTGTTAAACTCAACAGCCTTCGATTTCAGACTTGCTAAATTTAACTTATACTTTATTTCAGAAAAATCAGCTCGTACGTTTTGATTAGTAAATGTATGACCATATCCTATTCCCGTTTTATGTCGTCTTTTATTTCTTGCCACTTAAATTATTTTCTTACTTACTGCGACTGCGACTGCGACTGCGACTGCGACTGCGACTGAATACTGCTTACTGCTTACTAAAGACTGCCAACTGAACACTAATCATACTTCGCCCCAAAATCCCCATTCCATTTTCCCTGTACTTTTAAAACTTGTTCAATTACATCTCGCACGCAGCCTTGACCACCATTTTTATGAGAAATATACTTCGAAATCGCTTTAATTTCTTGAACAGCGTCTTGAGGACAGGTTGGCAATCCGACCAATTTCATCACAGGATAATCGGGAATATCATCTCCCATATACAGAACGTTTTCAGCTTTGATGCCATGTTCGTCAAAGTAATGATTCAATTGATCGACTTTATTATGGGAACCCAGATAGACATCTTTGATACCCAGTCCATTTAATCGCATCCGCACACCTTCATTGGAACCACCAGAAATGATACATAAATTGTAACCAGACAATAACGCTGTTTTCATTGCGAAACCATCTTTGGTATGCATGGTGCGAAGCATTTCTCCAGTTGTGGTCAGGGAAATCGTGCCATCTGTCAGAACGCCATCCACGTCAAAAACGAAGGTTGTAATGTGATTTAGATATTCTTTATAGCTTTTTTCTTCCATTTGTTTTTTTTGAATTGGTTACTGAACCAGTCGAAGTGCCAGTTATTTTATCTTTTTGCAAATTGGTCGTTGAGCCTGTCGAAATAGCATTTATTTATTTTTTTAAAGTGGATACTGAGGCTGTCGAACTACCATTTATTTTATTTTTTTGAATTGGATACTGAGCCTGTCGAAGTATGTGTTTTTTGAATCGAGGCCGTGAGGAGCTCATAAATCGCTTTATGCTGCTTGTTTTCCAATTGTTTTAAATGTTTTTTAATAGTGCGTTTATCATTTCGTTTTGCTGGTCCAGTCTGTGCCATATAAGGCGACATATTTTGAACTTTTTTTGCAGTTTCTAAAATCAGTGGTTTTAAAATATCAAATTCAGCACCTTCAGATTCGGTAATTTCATGGGCAACGCGATACAGTTGATTGGTAAAATTATTAACGAACACGGCAGCCAAATGCAGTCCTCGTCGTTGGTCGCTGTTCACTTTATGGGACTTACTTCCCAAAGCAGTCGCCAAAGATTTCAAAACTTTCAAATCCGTTTTATCTATCACTTCGATACAAAT
>JBBSLN010000542.1:0-2191 GCA_038255205.1 Flavobacteriales bacterium | reverse complement strand
CGTTTTTGGCTTCCGCATCACCTAAAATTACAATTGTATCCCTTGTCTTATAAGCAGAAATCCAGGTTTCTTCATCCATCTATTCCTTCAGCAAATAAAAGCTCAAAGTAAGGCTTGCTTGATGAGCAAGAAAGCAAAAATGCTAGATAACGGTAGCTTTGTTTTATCATCCTATGCATTAAGTTCGTGTCTACAGCATCAAAGGCGTTTATCACCATTTAGTTTCAATGTAATACCTTTTGATGATATACTAGCCCCTGTTTATGGTCTTATTGTGAGATTTTGGGTTAAAACGACTTGCTTTCATTTATTTAATCACACACTAGTCATATGTATATCAGTAATTAGGTTCTAACCTAGTGAAATAAACTAGGTATTCGCAGCAGTTGTGTAATTATTAAATTATGCGAAATGGGGGTAAAGGGATTAGATTAAACTATCCAAACATCAGCAGAGTTTGATGTGTTATAACCAAGTTGTTGGTCGTAGTAACCTGAATAATCATTAGGGTCAGCATAGTTGGTTGCATCAGGGTTAGCATATTCAACTAAAGGGAAATCACTTTGTACCCATCGCTTTGACATGATTGCTTCATCAGTCTTTGGTACCTCAGCTTCTTCAAAGTCAGCAGAAGTAGTTTCATTGCTAATGGTGCTCTTTTTGACAAGTTTCCAGTAAGAAATGTTTCTGGAGAAATAGTAGCCACCACAAGCATAATCAGAGTTAGTGTAACTTCCGCGATCTCTGATTGCCAATTTACCTCGATTAGTTCTTTTTCGCTCGTTATAAGTATATACCCAAAATTTGTAAAAGACACACTTTGCCAAAACAATGACTCCAGTTGATTTCTTGTTGTACTCCCAAGTCCACCCCAAGCACCAGCTATTGTTAGCGCACTGAGTTGAACATGAGCTCCAGAAACCACTTAAAGCATTAGATTGGTAGATACGAATTAATCCACGGCCTACATTTGCGTAGTTAGCTTCTGCTTCCTGGTACTCACAAAAGAATGCTTGGGATGGTGCAACAACTGCCAAGACTGCCAATAAAAGGGATAATTGCATTTTGATGCAGTCATGTTAGGAGTAGCTTTCTTTTTATATGCAAGTGCTATTAATAGTAACTTTTTGAAAAAGCAGTAAAAAGCCAGTTCGGCAAATCGTTATTGAGCTATTCTTTGTTATATAATTGAATGCCACTCAAAAAATTAAATAATTAAACGGCCCCCAAAAAATTAAATAATTAAACGCCACTCAAAAAATTAAATGATTGTCCAACTTAAATCATTTATTAATGGTATTACTACCGCGTTTGTTATCTTGAACGAGTATTTACAAAATGATTATTTGGCTTAATGAATTGGGTTATGGTTACAACGCTGAAGCTGTGATCAAATAAAAGTGTTAAACAATTTACTGAAAAATTCATTATTCGAATTCCGTAAGGACAATGGCGATTTCTTTATCAATATGAATTGGGAAGGAAGAGTTAAAGGTACTGCGGTAGTAGGCAAACACACCTTGTACACTTTTCAGAGTGATTAGACTTTAAGAAGGCAGAGTTATGGTCCAGTAAAGTAACTAATATCCGAAATGACGAGAATGCTAAACCATGTATTTCAGAAGTATCTTTAAACAGTGGTATGTAATCAGTCATTTCGTCTTTTGGTCATATCATTCGCAACATTACATGTCCGTAAAATTAATTTAAAATTGAATACATTTGAATAGGTTTCTTAGTTATTTATAATTAACGCTACATTGATTGCATCTATATTATAAATCTATTTATAAATGGCCAATTAATCTACTATAGCGCGATATTGAATTGGGCACTTCCTTTTGTAAATCCTCAAAATTCCTATTCTGCCAAATCATTTTAGAACTGATGCTATGTTTGAGGCTAATTCAAATTTAAATCTCTAGATTTACTGGATTAGGCCATTTTCTGGTAGGAAGATGGTAGATATCATGACAATTTGAATGTTTGCGGGTAATGGGACAATTTGAATGTTTGCGGGTAATGGGACAATTCTAAAAGTGCTCCTCTTCGTTTTTGGCTTCCGCATCACCTAAAATTACAATTGTATCCCTTGTCTTATAAGCAGAAATCCAGGTTTCTTCATCCATCTATTCCTTCAGCAAATAAAAGCTCAAAGTAAGGCTTGCTTGATGAGCAAGAAAGCAAAAAT
>JBBSLN010000541.1:0-2199 GCA_038255205.1 Flavobacteriales bacterium | reverse complement strand
TATAGCACTCGATTTGTTTTCTGCAGTTACTGGTCAATCGATATTCAGTCCGAACAATACGGCTTTTGCGGCGCACGTTGGTGGTGCCCTCACGGGATTCATATTAATGTGGATTTGGAAGAAAAATGAAACCGATAAATACCGTTGGAACTAGATGGCTTCATTCAGCAAAGACATACACTATAAACTTAAGCGACTCAATGCCCTTGAAATCATCATTGTCATTAATGTCGCAGTGTTCGTCATTGGTTTTTTACTGAACAAAATTTTAAATACCAGTGATAGCCTCTATTGGCTCAATTTGCCACCAGATTTTTTCGATTTTCTATTCAAACCTTGGACAATCGTCACCTATGGTTTTACACATTATGGATTTTTCCATATTCTGTTCAATCTATTGGTTTTATATTTTGTATCTCGAATCATCCTTAATCTTTTTAAACCGAAGACAGTTTTAAGTATTTATTTTCTTGGAATTATTTTTGGTGGTCTCACCTTTTTGTTGATTTATAATGTGCTTCCATCTGGAATGTTATATCCAGTGATTGGACTCGTAGGAGCCTCTGCTGGTGTGAGGGCTTTGTTAATATTTATATGTGCTTACATGCCACAGACTGAAGTGCGCTTGGCTTTCTGGAATGTCAAATTGATGTATATCGGAATTGCTGTGGTCGTTATTGATGTTATAGGACTCTGGAGCACCAATCAAGGTGGAAATATCGCACATTTGGGAGGCAGTGTGCTTGGATATGTATATGCCATTCAACTTCAAAAGGGAATTGACATTGGATCCGGATTTCAAAGCTTTATGAACTGGATTGAAAATTTATTCAAAGCAAACAAGCGTTCGCCTTTAAAAACGGTCTATAAAGGAAAATCCAATGAAGTGGCAGGTCATAATAAAAGAGAATTTAATCAGTTTAATAAGCAGAAGCAAATCGATAGTATACTTGATAAAATCAGTAAAAGTGGATACGAGAGCTTGACCAAAGAAGAAAAAGAATTTTTGTTTAAAGTAGGAAAGGAATGATACGCTATGAAACAGCTCAAGGGGTTCGATAAGTTCGTGTTTATCCTTAATAGCATCGTAGCTCTGCTGTTGTTACTATCCTATATTTTGCCCTATTTTGAACCAAAAAAGTTTGCATTTTTATCCGTTTTGAGCCTTACGGTACCATTTCTTATAATTCTTAATATCCTGTTTGTTGTGTATTGGCTTTTTCGGGTCAAAAAGCAAATGTTACTTTCGTTGATTGTTCTTTTGATTGGTTACAGTTATATTGGTTCCTTTTACAAGTTTTCATCTTCAAAAAATATTGAGGATCCACAGAATATTTCTGTGATGAATTATAATGTTCGGCTGTTCAATTTGTTTAAATGGATTCCAGATGAGAATGTGGATCAAAAGATTGTCGATTTCATCAATGAGAATCAGCCGGACATATTAAGCATCCAGGATTATCGGCGTGATGAAGACATCAAATTTACCGGGTATAAAAAATTTGAGATCATTTCAGGGGAAAAAATAAAAAATGGACAAGCGATTTTCTCAAAATTTCCAATCGTTAATTCCGGATCCATTGATTTTCCTGACAGTTATAACAATGCTATTTTTGTTGATATTGTCAAAGGAAAAGATACGATTCGGGTTTATAACGTGCATTTACAATCCATGAAGATCGATGCCAATGGCGATGCGCTTACCAAGGAACCTTTCGAGAACTTGTTCAGGAAGGTAAGCAGGACCTTTACGATGCAGCAGTTTCAAACGGAACTGTTCTTACTTCATAAAAGAGAATGTCCTTATAAAATTATCATTTGTGGTGATTTTAATAACACTGCCTACTCCTATGCCTATAAAGAAATAAAAGGCGATTTACAAGACGCTTTTGTTGAAGCAGGGAATGGATTCGGAAGGACTTATAACTTTAAGTTTTTCCCCATCAGAATTGATTTTATTCTTGTCGATAAAGGTTTTGATATTAATAGTTTTAAGACTTTCGATGTGCCACTTTCTGACCATTATCCCATTATGACTCGAGTGAAGATAAAGTAGTGTTCAGTGTTCAGTCGCAGTCGCAGTCGCAGTTTTCAGTCGCAGTCGCAGTTTTCAGTTTCAGTCTCAATCTCAGTCAAAGTCACAGTTTTCAGTTGTCTTGTTTAGATTCAAAAGTTCTCTGTGAAACTTTCCGCTTCTCT
>JBBSLN010000540.1:0-2200 GCA_038255205.1 Flavobacteriales bacterium | reverse complement strand
AAGATAGCTAAAAACTATTTGAGTTTTGGTGATGTAGAAAGTGCATGGAAGTTGTTGCTTTCTTAAACTGAAAGAATTAAAAAGTAGAGAATAAATAATTTAGATTAAAAACTAGTAACATGGAAGTACAAGGAAAAATTAAAATGATAGGCGAAACCCAAACTTTTGGAACCAATGGGTTTAAAAAAAGAGAAGTAGTGGTTACGACCGAAGAACAATATCCTCAACATATCATGGTTGAGTTTGTACAAGATAAAACCGACTTGTTGAACAATTTTCAAGTGGGTCAAAATGTAAAAGTAAGCATCAACTTAAGAGGCCGTGAATGGGTAAACCCTCAAGGTGAGACAAAATATTTCAACTCTATCCAAGGTTGGAGAGTAGAAAGCATTCAAGAAGGTGCTCAAGGCAATATGCCTCCAGTAGCTCCAACAGAAGCCTTTGCTCCAGCGAATGACCTTAACGAGGAAGATCACGACGATTTACCATTTTAAACTCATTCCTATGAATCCGATAGCTATCGGAAAGGAATCTTACGATAAGAACCTCAATGCTTAAAATCGTTGAGGTTTTTCTATCTTAATAAAAGAAAAAGTCCCAATCTTTCAATTGAGACTCCAAATTTGTGGTTTAGGTTTGACCTTCATAGACAAACTCAAAAAAAGCAACGATGGACAATATTTAATGCATAAAGGTCATATCAAATATGATTAAAAATCTTTGATTATCAAAGCATAAGAGAGAATTTAACAGTCACTATTTTACGAAAACGTTGTAGTAATCAAATGCGGTATTTATCACTCAAAATAGAATTTCCAGATGTTTCTACTGCAACAAAGGAAGGATTAGTAGCCGTTGGAGGTGATTTGTCAGTGGAGCGACTGGTTTTAGCGTATCAAAGTGGAATTTTCCCTTGGTTCAATGACGCAGAGCCAATCCTTTGGTGGTCACCGAACCCTCGTTTTGTTTTGTTCCCCGTAAAATTGAAGATATCTAAAAGCATGAAACAAGTGCTCCGAAAAAAAGAATTTACCGTCACATTTGATACTGCTTTTAAGGAGGTCATAAACGAATGCTCACATGCAAAACGAAAAGACCAATCTGGAACTTGGATTACACAATCAATGATTGAAGCTTATATAGATTTGCATGATGCAGGTTTTGTAAAATCAGTTGAAGTTTGGCAAAATGAGAATCTCGTAGGTGGTTTATACGGAGTCGATTTAGGCAATGGTGTGTTTTGTGGTGAGAGTATGTTTTCTAAAGTGAGCAATGCGAGTAAAGTGGGTTTTATCACTTTTATTCAAAGGGGCAATTACAAATTGATAGATTGTCAGCTGCATACCAATCATTTAGAAAGCTTGGGTGCAGAGGAGATTCCTCGTATGGAATTTTTAAATTATTTAATTTAAATTTTCAAGATGGCAGACGTAAGAAGAAACAAACGATATTCTGTATCTCTATTGAAAGCTTCAAATCGATATTCGAGTCCGGTTTGCAGTTTTAAATCTTTTGAAATTTGCCATCCAATCTGTGTGGTGGTTCGATGACCGATTTCGGGGTGATCACTCTTACTTAAGCTTAAAAGCATTTCCATAGAAGATACTAAATAGGCCTCACCAATATCTAATTTTTCACCATTGAGTGGAAAGTCGACTGCGAATCGATAACGCTGCCTAAAGATGGTTTTATCTGATAAGATACGTTGTTCCGATCTCAAGCGATGCCCATATCGAATTCCAAATCCTTGCTTCGTATAATTAAACTGTTGTGTAATTCTCAATTCATTTGGGATGTCGTTGAATACTGACCTGTTACGATATTGTACACCAATGCTTATATCATGATTATAGTTGAGTTTTAAGGTCGAAAAATGAACCACATCTATCTGCCGCGTTTTCAACTGAATTTCGGAGTCCCGATATAAAAAATAGCGAGTTCGTACTCCAAAATTTAATTGGTAAGCATCAGAGACGTCAGTATTAATGGCAAACTCTGATTCGCCTAATGAAGCAAAATCATTTTGGGCATATGTAAGAGGTGTCACTATAACAAAAGCAATAAAAAAGTATCTTCTAATACCTGATATGTTCATAAGAGGTTGCTTTTAAAACACGGGATCCGATAAATTCGCCATTTATATTGAATAGTAGTTCGAAAATATCACGTTTAGAATCAATTTTCACTTCTGCTATTATTT
>JBBSLN010000539.1:0-2202 GCA_038255205.1 Flavobacteriales bacterium | reverse complement strand
CTTAAATCGGTGGAGTCGGATTGGGTTTCTGATGTTTTGGGAGATTCTGACTCAACTTGATTGTTGGAATTTTTACAGGAAAAAATGAAAAGGAAAATAATGAGAAGTTGAAATGGTTTCATGGTTGGTATATTATTAATTTATTGATGTCGAAAAAAGCATCTGTTGTTCCTACGGGACATATTGATATTTGCTATTTGACTTACTACCTATATTTTGCCCCTCGGGGCGCTATGAATTTAGACATATAATAGTATTATAAATATAAATATTTTACCCTTCTTGGGCTCTATGCCGTTAGGCATATAATATTGGTAGAATACTAATTATAAACCAGTCCCGTAGGTACGGCATATGTCTCACGATTAGATTGAAAATCAATATAATCTATTGCGCATTACGGATTGAATTACAAAAAATTCGACTATTCACAGTAATATTCACTAAACAGCATAATTGAGATTATTACTTTCGCGGGAATTATTTATTTGAAAAAAGAATCCACAAACTCAAATTTATTGAAGACTTGAAGGTCATCAATCCCTTCTCCTACTCCAATATATTTCACAGGAATCTGAAATTGGTCGCTGATGCCAATGACAACTCCACCTTTCGCGGTGCCATCAAGTTTTGTTACTGCTAATGAAGTCACTTCTGTAGCTGCTGTAAATTGCTTGGCTTGTTCAAATGCATTCTGACCAGTTGATCCATCCAATACCAATAAGACATCATGAGGCGCATCGTCAATGACTTTTTGCATAACCCGCTTTACTTTGGTCAGCTCATTCATCAAATTGACTTTGTTGTGTAAACGTCCTGCGGTATCTATAATAACGACGTCAGCATTTTGATTGACTGCACTTTTGATGGTGTCAAAAGCAACAGAAGCTGGGTCACTTCCCATATTTTGTCGCACCATCGGAACATCCACTCTGTCGGCCCAAACTTGCAATTGTTCAATTGCAGCGGCTCTAAATGTATCGGCTGCGCCTAAAACAACTTTATAACCTTGTTTTTTAAATTGTGAAGCCAGCTTGCCGATGGTAGTGGTTTTCCCAACTCCATTGACACCAACGACCATGATCACATAAGGTTTTTTATCTTTTGGAATGGTAAATTCAGTAGCATTGCCACTATCGACTTCAGACAAAAGGCCTGCAATTTCCTCACGTAGGATTTGATTGAGTTCGGAGGTTCCCAGATATTTATCTTCGGCGACACGCGCTTCGATGCGTTTGATGATTTTAAGTGTTGTGTTGACTCCAACGTCGCTGGATACCAATATTTCTTCCAGATTATCGAGTACGTCTTCATCCACTTTGGATTTTCCTGCGACGGCTTTGTTCAGTTTTGTGAAGAAGGTGGTTTTGGATTTCTCCAGACCTTTGTCGAGTGTTTCCTTCTTTTCGGAGGAGAATATTTTTTTGAAAAAACTCATTTTTTGTTAAGTTGTTTGTCGTTTGTTGTTAAGTCGAATGTCTGTTTCGACGACGGATTTGCGTTAGGGATTGAGCAATTGTTTGAGCTCTTTTTTTGATTTTTCATCAAAAAAAAGCGAGTTGCGAAAGCCCGACCCTTTTCGGGTAACGCCCAAAAACCTAATCTATATCAAATCTTTATAACATTCACTCAAATATAGACATAAAAAAACTGCCTTCATAATGAAAGCAGTTGTAAAAATATATGGTTTATATTTATTTTTTCTGTAAAAACTGATCTACAAATTCTGGAGCCATCACGGACTCAACAAACGTGTAAGAGCCTGTTTTGGGAGATTTTACCATTTTTATTGCTTTGGTTAATCTTTTAGATCCTGTTTGTAACGATGCTACTGATTTCTTTGCCATGACTTAATTATTTTATCTCTTTATGAACTGTCATACGCTTAAGGATTGGGTTGAATTTTTTCAACTCCATACGGTCTGGCGTATTTTTTTTATTCTTATTTGTAATGTAACGAGACGTTCCTGGCATACCAGATTCTTTGTGCTCGGTGCATTCTAATATTACTTGTATTCTATTGCCTCTTTTTGCCATTGTACGTGTCTTTAACGCGTGATGCTATTATTTTATAAATCCTTTTGTTCTTGCTTCTTTCATTGTAGCAGCAATCCCAATTCTATTGATGGTTTTCAATGCTGACGTAGAAACTTTTAAAGTCACCCATTTATCCTCTTCAGGAATGTAGAAACGTTTTTTGAT
>JBBSLN010000538.1:0-2207 GCA_038255205.1 Flavobacteriales bacterium | reverse complement strand
TTTTACCCTATCTGACTCTTGGAGCAGGTGTGCAAGAATTGTATGTTGATATAGCTGCGATTGGTGCTCCATCACGAGAGTTACAGTCAGAACAGATTTATGCTAATGTTGGTTTAGGAACACAGATCAAGCTTGGCAATAGGCTGTTTCTTAATTTAGAGGCAAAGAATACAATATTCAATATAAACCCATCCTCTATACTATTTCAAGAAGGCCAAGATCAAAGCGAATTTGAAGATTTCTTGAATGACAATAAAAACAATCGAACATATAACTGGTCGGTTTTGGCAGGTCTTCAGCTTTACTTGGGTGGCCGCAGTCCCGAAGAGTTTAGTGATTTAGATAGAGCTTACTACAATAAATTTTCGGGCGGTTTAGGTGGCTTTAAGTTAATTTTTGAACCTGCTGGTGCTTATATTGATTTTGATAGAGATTCCAATTTGAGGGATTCGTATTTTCTGGGAGGAAAAGTAGGATTTGATTTAAATCAGTATGTTGGCATTAGGGGCTATTATTATCAATCCACTCGAAATGAGGAAATCTCATTTGATTTTGATGATTTGGCAGTATATGGTGGGGATTTTATTGCGAAACTAAATGTTTCACGCGGACTGGTACCATATATCAGTGTTGGTGGAGGTTATATCAACGCTTACAAAGGAAGCTATATCGGTAATGATGGACTGACAGGCGCAGCATCTGGCTATTTCGCAAAAGGTGGTTTGGGACTGAACATTCCTCTTGGAAGAAATTTAGAGGTATTTGGCGATGCCAATTTGATGTACACTTCTGAACGGAACACGAATGATTTGGAAAATACCATTGCTCCTGATGAGTTAAAGCAACATACGATGTATGCCGTAGGAATTCGTTTTCAGTTAGGTAAAAGAGCAGATAATACCGACGAAATTTTACAAGATGAAATAGACGAGAAAGTAGCAGATAGAACACAGGTGTACCAAGACCGAATTGATGAGTTGGAATCCGAACTTTCTGATGCTTATAAAAAGAATGATACCAAAAAAGCAGTTGCAATCATTGAAGAGAAAAAAGAACTAGAGCGTAAAAAAGGTATGGATGAAAAATCCAAATCTACTTCCAACAAATCAATAACTGAATCGAAAGTTATAATGACACCACAGGAACTTGAGGCGCTAATAGAAAAAGTGATTCAAGGTGTTGATGAAGAATCAAATAAAACACGCACGGTCGATGATAGAATGGACCGTTTGGAGCAATTACTGCTTGAAATCAATACTGGTGCATATAGAGAAAATCTGTCTCCCGCTCGTCAAGAAGATGCTTCTCAAAAAATTCTGGACAAATTGAATTCATTGGAAAGAAAAATCGAGAGAAACACAGACAAACTAAATAACATGGGCAGCAATCAAAATCAAGCTCAGGATAAGACTGTTGTAATTTCATCAGGCCAACAAGCTCCAGTAGCTGTACCGCAAATGGTACAGCCTTCAGAAACTAAAGTGGTTACCGATGCTGATGGCAACACAGTTGTGGAGACTCAAAGCGCAAATACAGGTGTTGCAACAGGCATAGTAGTAAATGAAGGCTTGTCAGTGTTTACAGGTTTTGCCATTGCAGATGATGTGTCAATGATTGTTGGAATCAGAGGTAACTATTCCTTTACGAATTCCCCGTTTAAATTTAGGCCAGACCTTTATTTGGCGCCAGGCAAAAACACTGGTTTTGGAATCAATGCAAACGTAGTGATACCATTTGAGGTTAATGCAGGCGTTATTCTAAATCCTTACATCGGAGCAGGAATTGGTTATAACGATGCTGCTGGAGTAAGTACGTTCAGCCCCAATTTAATTATTGGTACTTCTTTCAATGTTTTGGGTGGTAAGTTATTTGCCGATTACACTGCTCACAACTTTGTAGATATCCACAGAATATCTGTAGGTTATAAATTAAATTTTTAATAAGATGTTAAAGATAAACACACCAGATACAATAAAAACAATTCTACTTTCTCTTTTGATAGTATGTTCAGCCAGTCCTTTCGCCCAAAGCGAGAAGACTTCTGACGAAAGTGTAATTGTAATGACAAAATCTGAACTGAATTCTTTTTTAAGTACCATAGCAGACGTAAGACGCTCGCAACTGCAGGAAAGGGAAAGTAAAGAACGGAAACTTTATTTAGCCGAGTTGAGGTTAAAATATCAAGGGCCTTCCAGAATGGAAAGTGG
>JBBSLN010000537.1:0-2219 GCA_038255205.1 Flavobacteriales bacterium | reverse complement strand
TGTCAGTCATTCTCTCTTGGCACAATTTTCGAACAAACCTATAGCATTACTAATTTTATTAATTAATCATAAACTTAAAATATGGGCTTAAACATTAAACCATTAGCAGATAGAGTTCTTATCGAACCTGTAGAGGCTGAAACTAAAACAGCTTCAGGAATTATCATTCCAGACAACGCCAAAGAAAAACCACAAAAAGGTAAAATAGTAGCCGTTGGAGCTGGGACTAAAAAGAATCCAATGACAGTAAAAGTGGGTCAAACTGTACTTTACGGAAAATACTCTGGCACTGAACTAAAACTTGAAGGCAAAGATTATTTAATCATGCGTGAAAGTGATGTTCTTGCAATCATCTAATTGCAATCCCGATACCTATCGGGACAAAAAACAAAAAAACAAATCCAAAAACTTTCAAAGTATATCATTTTTCAAAATTGGAATTGGGTATCTGAATATTGAAAGTTCAAAATTTTAAAATAAAATTTCTCAATTATGGCAAAAGATATAAAATTTGATATTGAAGCACGCGACGGTTTAAAACGTGGTGTGGATGCATTGGCAAATGCAGTAAAAGTAACATTAGGGCCAAAAGGTCGTAACGTTATTATTGGTAAATCATTTGGTGCACCACAAATTACCAAGGATGGTGTAACCGTTGCAAAAGAAATAGAATTAGACAATCCTCTCGAAAATATGGGAGCTCAAATGGTAAAGGAAGTTGCTTCTAAAACCAATGATTTGGCTGGTGATGGTACGACGACTGCAACCGTTTTGGCTCAAGCCATCGTAAAAGAAGGTTTAAAAAACGTTGCTGCTGGCGCTAATCCAATGGATTTAAAGCGTGGCATTGATAAAGCTGTTGATGCTATTGTCAAAGACCTTGAAAAGCAATCTAAAAAAGTTGGCAACTCATCAGAAATGATAAAGCAAGTTGCTTCCATTTCTGCCAACAATGATGATACTATTGGTGATTTAATTGCCAAAGCATTTGGGAAAGTTGGTAAAGAAGGTGTCATTACTGTTGAAGAAGCTAAAGGAACAGACACCTATGTGGACATTGTGGAAGGCATGCAATTTGACAGAGGTTATTTATCTCCTTACTTTGTGACGGATGCTGACAAGATGATTGCAGATTTAGACAATCCTTATGTTTTATTGTTTGATAAAAAAATATCCAATTTACAGGAAATACTGCCAATTTTGGAACCGGTTGCACAATCTGGTCGTCCATTATTGATTATTGCAGAAGATGTTGAAGGACAGGCTTTAGCAACATTAGTAGTGAATAAATTACGTGGTGGATTGAAAATTGCTGCTGTGAAAGCACCAGGATTTGGAGACAGACGTAAAGCAATGTTGGAAGATATTGCCATCTTAACTGGAGGTACAGTGATTTCAGAAGAAAGAGGTTTCTCTCTTGAAAATGCCGATTTAAGCATGTTAGGAACTGCCGAAACCATTACAATTGATAAAGACAATACAACAATCGTTAATGGTGCTGGAAAAGCCGAAGATATCAAAGCAAGGGTCAATCAAATCAAAGCTCAAATTGAAACGACAACTTCAGATTACGACAAAGAAAAATTGCAAGAACGTTTGGCTAAATTAGCTGGAGGTGTTGCTGTATTGTACGTAGGTGCTGCAAGTGAAGTGGAAATGAAAGAGAAAAAAGACCGCGTAGATGATGCATTGAATGCAACAAGAGCTGCAGTTGAAGAAGGCATAGTTGCCGGTGGTGGTGTTGCTTTGGTTAGAGCGAAGGCGGTTCTTGAAAAATTGGCGTCTGAAAACAATGACGAAGCTACAGGAATACAAATCGTGGCTCGCGCCGTTGAATCACCATTGAGAACTATTGTTGAAAATGCAGGTGGTGAAGGTAGCGTTGTTGTTGCCAAAGTGATGGAAGGCAAGAAAGATTTTGGTTTTGATGCCAAAACTGGAACATACGTTGACATGCTGAAAGCTGGAATCATCGATCCTAAAAAAGTAACTCGTATCGCATTGGAAAATGCTGCTTCAGTTGCTGGTATGATTTTGACCACTGAATGTGCATTGGTTGACATTAAAGAAGATTCTCCTATGCCAATGGGTGGAGGTGGTATGCCAGGCATGATGTAAGTCGAGAATTTCGACACATATAAATTATAAAAGAAGCCGTCTCAATATCAAATTTGAGGCGGTTTTTTTATGCTGAGATATTTTTGACTGTGAATTTGCTT
>JBBSLN010000536.1:0-2220 GCA_038255205.1 Flavobacteriales bacterium | reverse complement strand
TGACTCTGGAGATACAATCTTCTTGGAAGATCAATTGATTCATAAATCAGACTTTATTGAAGAAAACGATAAAATCTTTGGAATGAAAGTAATTGAAGATGCCGGAGATTCTAAAACCTTGAAACCAGGTCAGATTGTGACTGCACGTCAATTGAGAGATGAAAATTCTGTTGTTAGACGTGAAGATGGTAAATTGGCTACCGCAAGGGATGCAGATCCAGCAACGGCAACACCGATTCTACAAGGAATCACAAGAGCATCGTTACAGACGAAATCATTCATCTCTGCGGCATCGTTCCAAGAAACGACCAAAGTATTGAACGAAGCGGCTGTAAGTGCAAAAGTTGATGATCTGGAAGGACTGAAAGAAAATGTTATTGTAGGGCATAGAATTCCTGCAGGAACAGGAGTTAGACGCTACGAGCACATCATTGTGGGTTCTAAAGAGGAATTCAATCAGATGATGAAGGCGAAGGAAGAGTTTAATTATAACTAGAATATAGAATCAAGACCGCTTCGCTGCTAGAACCAAGAACAAAGACTAACAGCGGAGCGTTTTGAATTTATAGTTAAGATTTATTAGATATGAGTGATACAAAAGAAGCTCCAAAACCAGGACAGATTAATATTGAATTGGATGAAAAAGTAGCGGAAGGAATCTATTCCAACCTTGCGATTATCAATCACTCCGTATCAGAATTTGTTGTTGATTTTGTGAGCATCATGCCAGGAACACCAAAAAGTAAAGTGAAGTCAAGGATTATCCTAACGCCACAACATGCCAAGCGTTTGTTGAAAGCGTTGGGAGAAAATGTGCACCGATTTGAAAAAGCCCATGGCGAAATCAAGGATTACGAGCAACCGCCGATTCCACTAAATTTCGGTCCTACTGGACAGGCTTAAATTATTAAGAATTGGCGGTTACTCGACATGTTTTTTGATGAGCAACCGCCAATACCATTGAACTTTGGGCCTACAGGGCAGGCTTAAATAGTAAAAAGCCATTGTTGGTGTTTTCCACCAACAATTTAAAATTCCCTTTGATTCATTTCAAAGGGAATTTTTTATGTCATATTTGTTAAGACAGTCAACTTTTTTGTTTTGAAAAATTAAAATAAACATTTGAAATTTACGGTTTTTCCGTAAATATTTGGCAGAACAATTATCTACATTTACTTTAAAATAAAACCCACATGCTATGAAAACGAAACTATTAACCTTACTACTCATTACGGCACTATTCGCCTGCAAGAAAGATGATGACGACCAAACCCCAATTGAGCAACTTCCACCAGCAACTCAAGTCGGTGCCAACACCGCTGGGTGTTTGGTCAATGGAGTAGCATTTTTACCAAAAGGAAATAACCCTTTCGTCTCTACTTTGAGTTGATTTTACCAAGAACTCGACGATGGATATCATTTAGGGCTTGCAATTAATGATGATGGGGCTGATAATAATAGAACGGTCAATATCTCATTAAATCCTGAACAATTAATAGAAGGAAATACTTATAATTTAATGGCCATTATAAATGGCAGTTCTAATTACATTTCAAACTTTGCTGAATTTCGTGTTTTGAGTTTTGAAAATGGTGTTGTTCAATATTTTACAGATAATAATAATTTTGGCGAACTGACCATATCAAAGTTAGATACCCAACAGAAAATTATATCCGGGACTTTTTGGTATGATGCGGTCAATGCGGTGGGAGATAAAGTGGAAGTGCGGGACGGAAGATTTGATATGAGATATGTAAATTAATCCACTAAGATAAACCAAATAAAGAAACAGAGTTATCCAAAAAAAAGAAGACCATTCCGTTGGACGGGACAGTCTTACAACGCTAAAAAGTACAAACCTTCACATTCGTTCAATTTAACTCTTCAAAAATATGAAAAATTTATTACAAATTTTTGCCGTGCTATGCTGTGTCTTTACGGCTGTGGCGCAAAAAGAAATCAACACAGAGTTTGCCACCAAAATGACGGCTGCTTTCAACCCTAAAAATTTAATATAAACCATTGAAATTTACGGTTTTTCCGTAAATATTTGTCAGGACAATTATCTACAGTTACTTTAAAATAAAACCCAAATGCTATGAAAACGAAACTATTAACCTTACTACTCATTACGGCACTATTTGCCTGCAAAAAAGATGATGATGACCAAACCCCAATTGAGCAATTACCGGCTGCCACCCAAGTCGGTGCCAACACCGC
>JBBSLN010000535.1:0-2224 GCA_038255205.1 Flavobacteriales bacterium | reverse complement strand
TAAACATGAAGAACAGACTGCATAGTCATAACTAATTATGTCATGGGAAAACAGAAAAATTATTGTCAAAGTGTAAAAAATGATGCTCAATATGAAGCCTTACGTGATGAAGGTCACAGCAAGGAGAAAGCTGCGAGAATCGCCAACTCGGAAAACTCTGGAAAAAAGGGTGGCAAAGCTGAAACATACGAGAACCGAACGAAAAAGGAACTTTATGATAAGGCAAAGCAAGTTGGAATTAAAGATCGCAGTAAGATGAACAAGAATGAGTTGATTTATGCCCTGCGCCACAATTAGATTTGGTATGTTTTAATCACAGACAAATTAGTATCAGAAAAGCCAAATTCCTATTGATGGAGTTTGGCTTTTTTTAAGTTTAATTTTAAGTTCTCGACTGATTATCCGACAATAAAATGACGGAACGAAATATTTATAGTGATAAGATTAACTATGTACTTTAAATAGTTTTTAATATTATTTGAGTCATAAGATTTATTTTTAATCTGTTTTTATTTCTTTCCCTTCCCATCCAGAGAATACTTCCCAGCACCAGCCAAGAAGATGACCAAAAAGGCTATGAAGTACAATAAGGCCATTTCTTTCGTGCCTAAATCATCTTTGGCATGAACAATAAAAGCTGCTACACCCATAGTGATGATGGCAGGTATAGCTGCCCATTTAGTTTTAAAACCGATAATAATAAGTATAGGTGCCACAACTTCGCCAATTAGTGCTAGAATTAAAGAAATGGTTGGGCCAAGGCCTATTGGGTCTCCAAAAGCAGAAGGATCAGAGAGCATCCTCAATTTTGGAATCCCATGGGTGAGCATTAGGCCTCCAAAGCCTAGTCTCAAAAATAATAATGCCAAGTCAGTGTAGTTTGTTTTCATATAAGATAGTATGAATGGTTAGCAAACCATTAATTGATTAGAAATTGATTTTTATTGTATTACGCCTTTGCATTCCATAAAAACTGAAACTTCAAGCTTCGTGCTTCAAACTTTCAACTCATCATCTCAATTTTGGATAATCATTTGGATTGACCTCATGCATCACTTTGTAAATCGCTTCAAAAATGTCTTCTACTGAAGGTTTTGAGAAATAATCACCATCCGTTCCGTAAGCTGGTCTATGGGGACGAGCGGTCAATGTTTTCGGTTGGCTGTCTAAAAATTGGTAAGCATTTTGTGTGTTGATGATTTCATTCAATAAGTAAGCCGAGGCACCTCCAGAAACATCTTCGTCGATAATCATCAAGCGGTTGGTCTTTTCAACACTTTTTACAATGTCATGGTTTAAATCAAAAGGCAATAAGGATTGAACGTCAATAATTTCGGCATCAATTCCTACTTCCTGAAGTTCTCTCGCAGCCTGTTGTACCAATCGCAACGTCGAACCATAACTAACTAATGTAATATCAGAACCTTCTTTAATCGTTTCCACGACACCCAATGGTGTTTTGAACTCGCCAATATTGGTGGGCATTTTTTCTTTAAGACGGTAGCCATTCAAACATTCCACAATGATGGCAGGTTCATCACCTTCCAATAAGGTATTGTAAAATCCAGCAGCTTTGGTCATATTTCTAGGCACTAATACATGAATACCTCTCACCAAATTAATCACACCTCCCAATTGAGAGCCAGAGTGCCAAATCCCTTCCAGTCTGTGACCACGTGTGCGCACAATCAAGGGTGCTTTTTGGCGTCCATGTGTTCGGTAGTGTAAGGTCGCGAGGTCATCACTCATGATTTGAAGCCCATAAAGTATATAATCCAAATATTGTATCTCGGCAATCGGTCTCAAACCACGCATAGCCATTCCGATTCCTTGTCCGATAATTGTTGCTTCTCTAATTCCGGTATCAGCTACGCGCAGTTCACCATACTTATTCTGCAAACCTTCCAGCCCTTGGTTCACATCACCGATGTGTCCTACATCTTCACCAAAGATCAATACTTCCGGATATTTATTGAAAATGAAATCAAAATTTTCACGTATTACCATACGCCCATCAACTTCTTCAGAGGATGCATCGTAAGTTGGTTTTACTTCTTTTACATGTAAGGCAGAATGATTGGATTCGCTGTGGAGATGCGAACTGTATTTCGGTTGTACAGATTCTATATAACTATTAATCCACAATTGTAAGGTTTCCCTTTCTCCTGATTGTTCTCCAACCACATAACGCAAAGATTTGCGAGCCGTAGAAAGAATGTCCTTG
>JBBSLN010000534.1:0-2235 GCA_038255205.1 Flavobacteriales bacterium | reverse complement strand
TAGATTTGGTTTTCATGCATAGTAGGTATTAGGTTGCAGGTTTATAATCTTTTTTATCGATGATCATTTTTGCAATGATTTCACGAAGTATCTCTGAAGTTCCGCCACCAATTGGACCAAGTCTGCTATCACGCATCATTCGAGCCAAGGGGTATTCTTCCATATAACCATAACCTCCTAAAAATTGAAGGCATCCGTTAATGACCTCATCCGCCATTTTTGTGGAATGTAGTTTGGACATAGTAGCTTCCTTCACAACATATTGACCTTTATTGAGTCTATAGGTCACTGAATAATTGAACTCTTTACATATTTCCATTTCGGTGTAATAATCAGCAACTTTATGACGTAAGGCTTGAAATTTATCAATGGTTTTTCCAAAAGCTGTTCTTTCAGACATATATTGCAACGCATACTCCAAGGCATGTTCCGCTCTTGCATGTGCATTGACACCCATAATCAAACGCTCCAAAGCAAAATGTTGCATGATATAAGAAAACCCCTGCCCTTCTTCACCCATCAATTGATTTGCAGGAATGACTACATTATCAAAAGCAATTTCAGCTGTATCGGATGCACGCCATCCCAGCTTGTTCAGCTTCGTGGCTGAAATGCCTTTTGTGTCTCTATCCACCACAAAAATACTCATTCCGTTATGTCCAGCATCTGGATTGGTTTTTGCTGCGACGATTAAATAATCACTGTAAACACCATTGGTTATAAATGTTTTAGAACCATTCAACACATAAGTGTCACCCTTCTTTTCGGCTGTTGTTCTCATGCCAGCGACATCACTTCCTCCGAAAGGTTCAGTAATACAAAGACAACCTATCATATCACCAGTAATACTTGGCACTAAATACTTTTCCTTGATTTCATGACTTCCTTCCTTGTTGAGATGGGTCATTGCCAGATAGGCATGTGCCCACATTGCAGCTGCAAAACCACCAGAATTAATTTTCTGTAATTCCTCAAGAAAAATGACTGTATAAAACAAGTCTAGATTCAATCCGCCATATTGCTCGGGATAGTTAATTCCAAAAAATCCCATATCGCCGAATTTCTTCCAGATAAAACGTTCGATTGTACCTGTCTCCTCCCATTTATCAATATGAGGAACAACTTCCTTTTTTAAAAAATCCTGTAAACTTTCTCTAAACAATTGATGTTCTTCAGTGAAGTACATACTCTCCATAAAACCATTTTTTTCTTCCGACGAATCGGAATTTAATTGAGGGTCAAATATAACTTAATTATCTCAATTTTTTGGACTGGAAAGTTTTTTACTTTGACGAGTTCGTCCAAAGATTTGAAACCCTCGTGCAGAGTTCTGTACTCAATTATATAGTGCGCGCTGTCATAATCGAGATATTGAACGGTCACCAATTGGTCTCTGGTCGCGGTATTCAGATTGATTTTATCGAAAGGTCTTGGAGTCTTAACCGTAAAGTCATTTGTGACGCGTTCAATAACTTCGGGTGAAAGTCCATAAATGTCTTGAAGTTGGATATCCGAAATAAAACCTCCGGAAAATTTACTTCTGTATTTTATGATTCTATCAGACAAGGCCGCTCCTATTCCATTTACTTTTTGTAGCTCTTCAGCTGTGGCTTTATTTAGATCTATCTTTTGAGAAAAGTTTTTAGTGTTGTTCGGTTGATTGGCATTGGACTTTGAATACTCAACCCAATCGGTTTTCGGTTTTGGATTAGTGACCCAATCCGGAAATTTAAAATAAGGAGATATGACATTGAGTAATGAATCTGAAACTTTCGTGACCTCTTGAAATTGCCGCGCGGAATTAATCCATTTGTTCTGCTTTCTAAAATTTAATAGTCTCTCGATTTCTTCATTGGACATTCCTAATGAATAGCCTTTATAATCTGTGATGTAATTTGGATTGAAAGGGTATATTTTTGGTTTGTTCTTTTCAATTTGGACTGCTTTCAAGGAATCCACTTCGTTTTGAAATGTTTTAAATTCATTTGAATCCACCTGAATTTCTTCTGAAGAAATTCCGAAAACTATCGGGACAATAAAGAAATAAGCACATTGAAACACAATGATGAGTGTCAACAATAGAAAAATCCCATTCCGCTGGTTTTTGGTAAACAGGAAATGGGATTTAAAATTATTCATGAGTTATAACCAAACAGTGATTACATGTGTTTGGTAATGTCTTCTGCACCATCTTTTATGGCATCGCGCTTGACCGAAATTGCACCAATATATCGT
>JBBSLN010000533.1:0-2236 GCA_038255205.1 Flavobacteriales bacterium | reverse complement strand
TTTATATCCAATGGCATTGAGAGACGGCCAAATGATCTCGATTACATCAAATATGTGTCCAATGACCAAATCGTAAAAAAAATTGATAATACCAATTTAGTCGATCAGGAAGCCTTGTTAAAAATGCCTTCGGGGAAAGTGCCAAACTACATTTTTATGGGAAAAGGCAATTTAATGTTTGAAAATAAATCAAAAACATGGTTCGATGATAATCCACCAAGCGTTTCTAATGCATCTGCCGTGGGCGATTTGGACAATGATGGTGATTTGGATTTGGTGGTAAGCAATCTCAACGATTTGGTCTCAATTTATGAGAATCAAACTGAAAAAACAGCACATAATTACCTCAAAATAAAATTCAATTATTTAAAACCTAACTCGTTTGGTATCGGCACAAAAGTTTACGCTTATGCAAATGGGAAGCTACAGTACAAGGAGTTATACACCACGAGGGGTTTTCAATCGACGTCGGAGCCTGTAATCCATTTTGGTTTTGGTGAGGCGAAGCGTATAGATTCTGTAAAAGTAATCTGGCCCAATAAAACGTTCCAAGTCTTAAAAGACCTAAAAGTCAATCAAACACTCGTTATAAAGCCAGAAAATACCAAGCCACTAAAACAAAAAGTTGCTCTCAAAAACAGAATGTTTGAAAAAGTGGAAGGTAATCTGGGAATTGATTTTACCCATGAAGAAGATAATAACATCGATTTTTTAAGGCAAAAACTAATACCATATAAAATTTCCGACAAGGGGCCTGCAATTGCCATAGGTGATTTGAATGGAGACGGCAAGGAGGATATTTTCTTTGGCGGCTCAAAATATAAAACGTCCAAAGTTTACTTACAGGTGGATACAAGCTATGTAGAAACGACCTTTCCTGTATTCGCGAATGATTCCATTAAGGAAGATGTGTCAGCCTTGATAGCAGATTTAAATAATGACAAAAAAAATGATTTGTTTATTGCAACTGGTGGCGGTGATTTTTATAACAAAATGAAACCTTTACAAGACAGCTATTTTACGCAAAATAAGGATACTGGCTATACGACACAGCAATTGCCCGACTATTTTGAAAATGCCTCGGTGGTAAAAGCATGTGATTTTGATAACGATGGGGATTTGGACCTTTTTGTTGGTGGTTACGCAGTTACGAATGACTTTGGTAAAATCCCAAATTCCTATATTTTGGTCAACAACAATGGAACATTCTCAATTGCAGATGGCGCCTACCAAATGGGAATGGTAACCGATGCCGTCTGGGATGATTTTGATGGTGATGGATTCAAGGATTTGATTGTTGTCGGAGAGTGGATGTCACCTAAATTTTTTAAAAACACGAAGGGAAAATTTATTGAAGTCCCTAAAATAAATAATCTCAATGGCCTTTGGCAAGCCATAGAACCCTATGATATTGATAATGATGGTGATACAGATTATTTGGTCGGCAATTGGGGGATGAATACAAAATTTAAGGCTTCACAAGACTACCCAATGCTCATGTATTACAGTGATTTTGATGGGAATGGGCAGACTGAAACCATAGCTTGTACGGCAAAAGACGACCTCTACTATCCGATTTTAGGCTTGGATGAGCTATCGAGCCAATTGGTGTTTTTAAAGAAAAAATTCAATTCGTATCAAATGTTTGCTGGGCAACCGATCACTTCAGTTTTGGATCAAAAAATGATTAAAAACGCCAAAAAGCTTCAAGTTCATACGCTTCAATCTGGTTATTTGGAAAATGATAAGGGCAATTATAAATTCGTTCCGTTCCTAAACGAATTGCAAGTCGCACCCATCACCTCATTTTTAAAATACGATTTTGATGGCGACAAAAAGGAAGATGTCTTTGCTTCAGGAAATTACTTGGGGGTAACACCGTTCCATGGACGTCTGGATGCCTTTTCTGGAGCGCTTATCAAAAATTCGAAATCAATCGCACTAGGAACACAATTAGGAATGAATTTAAGTAAAAAAGCAGTAAAAAAAATAAGTGTCATCCATTTTAAAGACAAACCGTATCTTTTAGTGACATTCAATAACAGTAAAGCAGAAGTTTATAGCATATTAAAATAAGACTCATGAAATTTTATAAAATAATGATAACATTGGTGCTTTTGTCTTCGTGCAAAAAGTCAGAGCCTATAGTAATCACGCCAAACGATTATCATAATGCCATAGATAAAGTGGTAAATATCATGATCCACGATATTTTTTCGCCACCTGTGGCAAGTCG
>JBBSLN010000532.1:0-2236 GCA_038255205.1 Flavobacteriales bacterium | reverse complement strand
CACCTATATACATCGATGGACGCATACGGACGTGCTCCATACCTTCCAAGGCCTGAATACTATCTGCTGAATAATTATGTTTGTTAAATTCTTCTTTAGGTTCGCTCATGCTATCTATAAATTTATTTTTTATTGTTATTGATTATTTACCAATCAAATAGTCATTCCAATCGCTCAATACAAATTATCAAAACGAAGGAACTATTTTTATATGTATCAAATTTGATGGGAATCCATAAAAAAAATGACACTGGTTGGTATCATTTTTTGGATACTCACAAAGATACGAAACAATAACGCTTTTTGAAAGTTTTTTATCGATTAAGGCTCAAAATTATGAACATTTGTTAATTACTCGAAAGTGGCTTAAATCGAATAAAAAGTGGCTTAAAAATGATGTTGAAGGTTTTTATATCCAACATAAAATGCTATTTCGCTAAAGCGACTTATAAGCTATAATTTGAAGGTTTATAGTTTTGATTTAATAGAGAATTTCAGCATATTTCTTCTATAATATTCAGTAAGGATTATTGCAATGACAAGTATGCAAATTTGCAAAATCAACCCAACACTTTCGGTTTGTGCTTTCAACGCTGGGGTGATTTCTGTTGCGTATTCTAAATTCCATAGGGCATGTCTACTGTCTTTTTGTCCTACTGACGCTAAAACAACATTTAAAGCCATGTGCAAACCAGTCGGAAACGCTAATCCTTTTAACCAAACAGCAGCAATTCCATATATCGATGCCCAAACTCCTGGCCCCAAAAATTAATTGAAAAAAGTAGCTCCCGTAAAATCATGATACCAAGCGAAAAGGATCGCCGTCAAAATTTGGGCAGGCCATAAACCAATGTTTTTATTGATTTTTATGAAGGCATAACCTATAAAAATGATTTCCTCCATAAATGCCAACGGAAAAAATGCAAGAATCCAAAATAAAGCGGATGCAACATTGGAATTTGTAATATAGATTAGTTCTAAACCTGTAAAGTTTAGAACAATAAAAAGCATGAGTACAAGTTCTAACTCCGACAGTAGTTCTTTCTGAAAGTTCATCTTGTGTAAAGCCTTTTAGTTTACGTTGGTATACTAAATTTTCCTTAAGTGTTTGATGTTTCATTGTGAATCATTTTTGTTGGTACAAATTTATCGCGATATCTTGGTTTTTTACACGCCATTTAAGTGTCACCTAACTGACATTTATGGCATAATAATGGCTTTTAGCAAATATATTGTTTTGATTCTTGAACAATCTAAAATAAAAAAGCCAATCTGTATGATTGGCCTTTCCTGTTATCAACTATAAATAAATTTAAATTATGCCTTCACATAAGCGTCAGAATGTACTTTTGCGACCGCTCTTCCGCTTGGGTCATTCATATTCTTAAAACTTTCGTCCCATTCCAGGGCGATTTTTGTACTACAGGCCACAGAAGCTTCTTGTGGCACGCAAAGAGCAGCAGCATCACTTGGGAAATGTTCTGTGAAAATAGAACGATAATAGAATTCTTCCTTACTGGTTGGTGTTTGTATAGGGAATTTGTACTTGGCATTTTTCAATTGATCATCATTTACTTCAATGGCAACAACTTCCTTCAAGGTATCAATCCAACTGTAACCAACGCCATCACTGAACTGCTCTTTTTGTCTCCAAGCGACGCTTGCTGGCAGCATGTCTTCAAAAGCCTTACGAACCACCCATTTTTCCATGCGTTCACCATTGATCATTTTATCTTGAGGGTTAATACGCATCGCAACATCCATAAACTCTTTATCCAAAAATGGGACACGCCCTTCAATTCCCCAAGCTGCCAGACTTTTATTTGCTCTCAAACAATCGTACATATGAAGCTTGCTCAATTTTCTCACCGTTTCTTCGTGAAATTCTCTAGCATTCGGTGCTTTATGGAAATAGAGATAACCTCCAAACAATTCATCCGCACCTTCACCTGACAATACCATCTTGATTCCCATGGATTTTATGACTCGTGCCATCAAATACATCGGTGTACTTGCACGAATCGTAGTAACATCATATGTTTCAAGATTATAAATGACATCTCTAATAGCGTCCAAACCTTCTTGAATGGTGAACTTGATTTCATGATGAATCGTTCCAATATGGTCAGCGACTTTCCTTGCTGCCGCCAGATCTGGTGAGCCTTCCAATCCCACAGAAAAACTGTGTAATTGTGGCCACCAAGCGGCTTGTGTATCGTCTGATTCAATGCGTTTT
>JBBSLN010000531.1:0-2240 GCA_038255205.1 Flavobacteriales bacterium | reverse complement strand
TTGGAATTAACAATGGATGGTTCAATAATGCAAAGGCACCAAAGAAATACGGGTTTGAAATTTCCCTAATAGGAAATGTGTCTTTCATAAAGGACGAAAAAAAATCATTTCAAATGAATAGTGCTGATTATAACAATATCCGATTTGAAGACAACAGTCCATCCAAAATGGTAGCAACTGCCTTGGGTCATAATGATCCGGACATTAACATTTTCATTACTTATGACGATCCGCTTTTTGGAGATCAGGAAGTACTTTTAACTTTGCCAACGGGTATTGGGTCAGAAAACATTGATTTAATACCAACTGCTTTTTTGCAAGCAAGTTTTTCTCCGTTCAAAGGCACACAATTAAAAGGTAGATTTTTTCCTAGAGTCGATACGGATGATGTGAAGGTTGGTTTCTATGGATTGGGAATTCAACAGGAATTCACTTCCTGGTTACCAGCTGATTCTGTGTTTCCAGTAGCTATTTCTGGTTTAGTCGCTTACACACATTTGGATGGAAGTTATAATTTCACAGATGGCCAATATGTTGAAGGTGAAAATCAGCAAATTGATACAACAATAAATACACTTTTATTTGAGCTATTGGTTGGTACAAAGCTGAAGGTCATTAATTTTTATGGTGGCTTGGGATATCTCGATGGCAAATCGACTACGGATTTATTGGGAACTTATAGAGTGACTAACGGATTGTTATTTTCGGAAGAAATTGTTGACCCATTTTCAGTAGAACAAGACGTTTCAGGTGTAAGAGCTACCGTTGGTGCAAACCTCAAACTTGGCTTTTTCAGTTTGAATGCCGATTATACGCTAACTGAATTCGACAGTGCTTCCGTTGGATTGAATTTTTCGTTCTAGATTTAAGACAATCTTAAATAATTTGTGGTTTTAAAATGTTAAATTTGTGAAACATTTAATCTAAACATTTTAAACCTAAACACATGAAAGTTACAGTAGTTGGAGCAGGAGCCGTTGGTGCAAGCTGCGCAGAATATATCGCAATCAAAAATTTTGCAAGTAAAGTTGTATTGTTAGACATCAAAGAAGGTTTTGCCGAAGGTAAAGCAATGGATTTGATGCAGACTGCTTCCTTGAATGGTTTTGACACCAAAATATCAGGTGTTACAAACGATTATTCTAAAACTGCAAAAAGCGATATATGTGTTATTACATCTGGTATTCCGCGTAAACCCGGAATGACTCGTGAAGAATTGATAGGTATCAATGCAGGCATTGTAAAAACTGTTTCTTCAAGTTTAATTCAACATTCTCCAAATACAATCATCATTGTAGTAAGTAACCCAATGGATACAATGACATATTTAGTTCATAAATCTACAGACCTACCAAAAAACCGAATCATAGGAATGGGAGGCGCATTGGATTCTGCACGTTTTAAATACAGATTGGCGGAAGCTTTAGATGCTCCGATTAGCGATGTGGACGGAATGGTTATAGGTGGCCACAGCGATACTGGGATGATTCCTTTAACACGTTTGGCAACTCGCAATAGTGTTCCTGCATCTGCATTTTTATCAAAAGACAGATTAAACCAAGTGATGGAAGACACCAAAGTTGGTGGAGCAACTCTTACTAAATTGTTAGGAACGTCCGCTTGGTATGCGCCAGGAGCAGCGGTCAGTGCATTGGTTCAAGCAATTGCATGCGACCAGAAGAAAATGTTCCCTTGTTCAGTGATGCTTGATGGCGAATATGGTATGAAAGATATCTGTATAGGAGTTCCAGTGATTTTGGGTCGTAATGGAATAGAAAAAATCGTGGAGATTGAATTAAACGATGCTGAAAAAGCAAATATGAACGAGAGTGCAGAGGGCGTTAGAGCTGTGAATGATTTGTTGTAAAATAGAAGTTAGAAGGATTTAAAGTTATAAGTGCCTAAAGTTGTAATATAGATTCCAACTTTAGGCACTTTAAGTACTCATAACTTTAGGCACTTATTACTTATAACTAAAAAAAATCCTATATTTGGCGCATGAAAATTAAATGGTACATAAGTACTTTAATTCTTGTTCTTACCGTATTCGGTATTTATCAAAATAAAATCTCTTCGCCGAATCAAGAGATTTTAGTTCAGTTTGGTACTGATAAGGTGACTATAGAACAAACTGAAACTGCCATTGCAAGTATAAAAAAACAATTGCATGCATTTGGGGTGGAGATCATTCAAGTTAATCAAAACGAGAGTGGAAAATTAAAGATTTCTTATTACAGTTC
>JBBSLN010000530.1:0-2244 GCA_038255205.1 Flavobacteriales bacterium | reverse complement strand
TATTTCCCTTTTAGGCAATTTAGGAGTTAAAACCAGCAAAATTGGTTCTGGCTCTTATACTTTTAAGGCAGATGAGGTAAATATGAAGTATCTTGAGTCTCCTGAATTTAAAAAGGATGGAAGTAGCTTAAGAGGTTCGATTATGATAGTTGGGCCTTTGTTAGCACGTTTCGGAAAAGGATACATACCTAAACCTGGTGGCGATAAAATAGGACGTCGAAGACTCGACACACACTTTGAAGGTTTTATTAAATTAGGTGCAAAGTTCAGATATAATAGAGAAGACCACTTTTATGGTGTAGAATCAGAACGACTTAAAGGAGCTTATATGCTTCTCGATGAGGCTTCTGTAACAGGAACGGCAAATATTGTTATGGCAGCTGTCTTGGCAGAAGGTACAACCACAATTTATAATGCTGCTTGCGAACCTTATTTACAACAATTGTGCAACATGCTCAACAGAATGGGAGCAAAAATTAGCGGTATTGGTTCTAATATGCTTATTATCGAAGGTGTTGATGCCTTGCGAGGTACAGACCACAGAATGTTGCCAGATATGATTGAAATTGGCAGTTGGATTGGACTTGCCGCTATGACCAAAAGTGAACTGACCATCAAGAATGTGAGTTGGGATAATTTAGGTCAAATTCCAGAGGTATTTAGAAAATTGGGGATCACTGTTGAAAAGCAAGGTGACGATATCCATATTCCTGCCCATAAAGACGGTTATCAAATACAAAATTATATTGATGGGTCCATATTGACGGTTGCAGATGCGCCTTGGCCAGGATTTACACCAGATTTATTAAGTATTGTATTAGTGGTAGCGACACAAGCCAAAGGTGAAGTCTTGATACACCAAAAAATGTTTGAAAGTCGTTTGTTCTTTGTCGATAAATTAATTGACATGGGCGCCAAAATTATACTTTGTGATCCGCATAGAGCGACCGTAATCGGTCACGATTTTAAATCGATGCTCAAAGCGACGACCATGACCTCTCCAGATATCAGAGCTGGTATTTCCTTACTGATCGCTGCCTTATCTGCAAAAGGAACATCTACAATCCACAATATCGAACAGATTGATAGAGGTTATGAGCGCATTGATGAACGTTTGAGAGCGGTTGGTGCAAAGATTACCAGGGTGAGTTAAGTTACTTATGCCTATTTCTTTGCATCGTTTTAGGCATTCCATATCAAATGATAAAGGAGGTTTTTTTTGTTTGAGTATTTCAAAATGAAGAAATAGATAACAAGCTTTAAAATTAACATGTGGTGTCTGTGACAGCGATTTGAGAAGTTATCAAAGCTTTTAAGCCAATCAATGCTATACCAAGTCATCTTTTGTCATAATAGTTTGATTAAGGAATAAGTAAATCAAACTTAAAAGAAAAAAATAGCATCAATTTTATAATTGAATCCTTTTTCCGTTATGTTTAAAAACTAGTTAAGCGCTCGTTTGTATGTATTTAAACAGCGTTCGCGCGCTTCTTTGTGGTCAACCATTTTATCAGGATAGGTCAATTCTTGAAAGTCAGGAACCCATTTATTAATGTATTTTAAATCTTTGTCAAACTTTTCAATTTGAGTAGTCGGGTTAAAAATCCGGAAATAAGGCGCGGCGTCCACACCAGAACCTGCAACCCATTGCCAATTGCCAACATTGCTTGACATCTCGTAATCGTGGAGTTTTTCTGCAAAATAAGCTTCACCCCAACGCCAATCGATTAATAAATGTTTGCAAAGAAAACTTCCTACGAGCATGCGCACTCGATTGTGCATAAAACCAGTCTCGTTTAGTTGTCGCATACCAGCATCGACTAAAGGATACCCTGTTTTGCCTTCGCACCATGTTTTGAATTCATCTTCATTATTTCGCCACTCAATACGGTCGTATTTAGCTTTAAAACTTTCGTCAACTGTATGTGGGAAATGCCAAAGGATCTGCATAAAAAATTCACGCCAAATTAATTCTTGCCAGAAGATTTCATTTTTTTCGGCAATCGCTTTTTTCATCATTTTACGAACGCTGACAGTTCCAAATCGCAAATGTGGCCCAAGTCTCGACGTGGCATCTTTGGCAGGGAAATTCCTTGTTTTTTCGTAGTCCTGAATTAATGTTGGTGTGACTTCATATTCAGCGATTTCTTGCGAGGATTTTTCAAAACCGATGTCAGATAAGCTTAAATTTGGAAGCTTTGTGTTTTTAACCAAATTGTAAAAATAATCATTCGTATAGAAAAT
>JBBSLN010000529.1:0-2249 GCA_038255205.1 Flavobacteriales bacterium | reverse complement strand
GCAGGAGGAAAGGACAACAATCGATTCACGCCACAAAATAAACCTGCGGAACAAGTTTTAAAATCGTTCTATTCTAAACAATGAAAATCCTAATTATCCTGTTTTTGTGTGTCTTCTGTTTTCAAGTCAGTGCTCAACAAGCGATAGTTGCCGGTTTGAAAGTACAGGGCAATAAGAAACTAAAATCATCCTTTATTCACAAATTATCGAAAGTAAAACCTGGCGTGGCTTTTGATTCGACCATGATTGAAGAAGATATCAAACGCTTGAAGCGATTGCCTTCGATTGCCCATGCCTATTATCAAATCTTTAAGACCGAAAAGGACGGAGAATACAATGTGTTTTATACCATTGATGAGAATTTTACCATCATTCCTTCCGTGAACGTGTATACGACTAACGAGGATGAATTTGCGTATCGTTTGGGATTGTACGAACTCAATTTATTTGGACAGAATATTTCGTTTGGCGGATTTTATCAGAAGGATATTTACAGTTCGTACGGCATCAATTTCAGGGCGCCTTATTTGTTTAGTCGCAACTTCGGACTGGCTGTCAACCATCAGGATTTGACGACTCAAGAACCTGTGTTTTTCAATAATTCGACTTCTGACTATAAATACAATAACTCCTCTTATGAGATTTTGGGTCTGTATGAATTCAACTTTAAGAATCGTATCGAATTAGGTATTAATTATTTTACCGAAGATTATCAGTATAAATTTGGTGCAACGAGTCCTGATGTACCACAAGCATTGAACGTCCACAAACTTTTGTACAAGGGGATTTACGCGTTCAATACTTTGGATTATGATTACCAATATGTTTCAGGGTTTAAAAATATGTTCCAATTTCAGTATGTGACGACAAGGGATAAGTCGTTGCCAGGATTTCTAATCGGTTGGAATGATTTGCTATATTACAAACGGATTGGTCAAAAAGGAAATTGGGCAAACCGATTACGACTGGGCTTGGCATCCAATGATGAAACGCCATTTGCGCCGTTTTCTGTTGACAATAATTTGAACATTAGAGGTGTCGGAAACACTATTGATAGAGGTACAGCCGCCATCGTTTTAAATACAGAATACAGACGTGCCTTAATTGATAAATCATGGTTTGTACTTCAAGGCAATGGGTTTGTCGATGCTGGTAGTTGGCGAAATCCAGGAGGCGACTTTGGCGATTTTGGTGATAACCAAAACTTAAGAGTGTATTCAGGTGTAGGCTTGCGATTCATTCATAAAAAGATTTTCAATGCTATTTTCCGGATTGATTATGGCTATGGAGTCACAAAAGACGCAAGTCGTGGATTTGTATTTGGGATTGGTCAGTATTTTTAAGAACTTTAAGGCATTCGAAAACAATTAAGAATGAGAACAATTGCCATAGGAGACATTCACGGAGGACTTGAGGGTTTGAAACAACTTTTGGCTCGTATTGATTTACAGGAAGACGACCGATTGATTTTTCTTGGTGACTATGTGGATGGATGGAGCGAATCGGCTCAAGTTATTCAGTATTTGATGGAATTTTCAAAAAGGCAACAATGCATTTTCATCAAGGGAAACCACGATGTCTGGTGTGAAAATTGGCTGCGAAGTTTAGAATCAGAGACCGTTTGGCTAAATCATGGTGGAGAAGGAACAATTGAAAGTTATTCCAATTTTTCAGGCGGGGAAAAGAGAGCACATCTAAAATTTTTCAAACAAATGAAATTGTATCATTTGGATGATAAGAATCGCTTGTTTCTACATGCCGGTTTTACCTCCATGCATGGTGTAGAGAAAGAGACGTTTGAAAGCACATTTTACTTCGATAGGACACTTTGGGAAATGGCTCTGACCATGGATAAACGCATTGATAAAAATTCTGAACTCTATCCCAAACGATTGACGCATTATGAAGAAATCTACATTGGTCACACACCGACACTTAATTTCAATTCTACTGAACCGATGCATGCCATCAATGTTTGGAATGTAGATACAGGCGCAGCATTTTTCGGAAAATTGTCAGCAATAGATTTAGAATCGAAACAAGTATTTCAAAGCGAAACCTTGATGGAATTATATCCTGATGAAAGAGGTCGGAATGAGCGTTCATTGAATGAAATTTTAAGAAAATAAGATTAAATCAACTTATTTATCCACCATAATCTCTCGAGCTTCCATTGCCTGTTCAAATTCTTGAGAAGAACAGCCTTTGATATGCTTCAAATAATAGGCATACAAGTCATCAGCATCTGC
>JBBSLN010000528.1:0-2269 GCA_038255205.1 Flavobacteriales bacterium | reverse complement strand
TTTTCTCTTCAACCGCTAAATCTTTTTCAAGTGTGCCCATAAAATCAAAATCTCTATGTTCAATTTTAAAATTTTCAAGCGAATCGAATATTTCCAAAGCCAAAGTTTTATCAATCTCAAGTGGATTTAAATCAGTTTTACCGATATAAAATGAGTAAGATGAATTTTTATATTCAGCCAAGTTCAACGTCATCCCGTGATGTACGGGATTGTTATGCACATACATAATGACATTTTTTAAATAGTCATCAGAATCAATTCGTTTTCTTCGAAAGTGTTTTTCAAACAAACTTCCTGTCCTTTCTTGGTGCTTATTGAATGCTTTGGCATACGCATTGAAAAAATTAGAAAAGGATTGAATGACCGTTTTTTCATCTTCTTTTAAATTGATGACAAAATGAAAATGATTTTTCATTAAACAGTAAGCAAGGACATGAGTTTTTTCAGCCAAATGTGACTTGAATAATCTCAAAAAATAATCCATGTTCTCTTGGGATTTAAAAATGGCCTCACTATTAATCCCTCGATTGTAGATGTGATAATAATGGCTTTTTTCTAATTTTTCTAATTTCATTCAGTTAATGTAATTTAGACCTACAAGGTTTTGGAAACCTTGCAGGTCAGTTTTTAAATCCTGTCAGGTCTTTTTTAATTCATAGAGTTCCATATTCAAAGGCGCTTCATTCAAGGGTGTAAATTCATTTTCCAAAGTTTTCTTCCAATCAAAACCTGAATTTATGGCAACATTGACGCTCCTTTTGTTGGTTTTGTGCGCAATAATGTGAAAGGTTATCAGTCCTAATTCTTCAGCAGCAAAATTTATAGATGCTTTTATAGCTTCCGTCATCAAGCCTTGACCTTTAAAACGTTTTCCGATGCAATAAGCGAATTCTCCTTGCTTGTTTTCCCAATCTATATTTTTGAGAATGACCAATCCAACGATATTAAATAGATATTTATCTTTGATTGTAAATACGAATTCCTCTTTGTTTTGAGCCGAATCCATTTTCCTTTTGATGTAGGAGCGTGTGCTTTCCAAAGTGCGATTTTCTGCTAATGTTTTAGGTAAGTAACGTTTAAAACGCTCGGTATTGGATACTAATAATTTGTTCAGTTGTAAGGCATCGCCTAGCTGTAGGTGTGAAATGTTTATTTGGTCTGAACTATATACCATTCGTTTTTAGTTTGTTCTCTTCTTGAAGCAACCTTACAGTTTGCGTTGAAGCTGCAGTCACCGATAAAGGTAACACAAGAATAAATCCAATAACCGGAATCAGCAAAAACAAAATGAATACGACCCCATTTCCTATGGCTAAACCTCGATGTTGCTTCACAAATTTAATGCTTTCGTCATATTTAAAATGGCGTTCCAATGTATAATCCATATTTCCAAAACCTGCATAGTAACCTTGGGTCAGTATCAATAAAATGGTGGATACAAATCCTAAAATCGGAATGAAACCTATAAATAGAATCGGAATGGTCAACAGGATTTCCATACCTAAATTCCGTCCGTTAATTCGAATACCTCGCCATAGCTGCTCACTAAAACTGGTTTTGCGATGTTTGTGATTGTCGACACCAAGAAGGTATGCCTCTATTTTTTCAGACACAGGCGCCATAAATGGCGCGGATAATGCCATAACAACATGCTTATAAATAGTGATGCCAACCAGCAAAATCAGGATGCCACTTAATATCTTACTCAAAAAGAAGAAGGTTTCTTTGCCCCAATCCCATATCCAAAGTTTGAAAAAATAATAGCCAAAATTGTCAGCTAAAGCATAAGCAGATAACAATACAATTGTCGCAACCACGATGCTGATTAAGACAGGTATGCCAAAATATTTCCAAAGCCCAAGTTTTGAAATCAGCTGAATACTCCCTGAATAGGCCCTGATGCCTTTAAAAATGTTTTTTATCATCCTATCCCTAGCCCTTTCCAAAGGAAAGGGAATTTAATGCCTCTCCCTAACCCTCTCCAAGAGAGAGGGAATTTGATTTGGCTATTGTTTGAAATTCGTTCTAAAGTCATAATTCGCAGGATGTAAATTTATAAATTCCTATATGCGAAGTTAAAAAAATCTTGTAGGTTGTTCTTCATCTCTTGCGAGTGCGATTCGCAACAGTTCCTTCCCTTCGGGAAGGTTAGGATGGGCTCTTGTATTCCTTCACAGCATCCACAAACGCCTTTGCATTATCCAAAGGAATATTTGGCAATATGCCGTGACCTAAATTTACAATATATCTGTCTTTTCCAAACTCATTT
>JBBSLN010000527.1:0-2270 GCA_038255205.1 Flavobacteriales bacterium | reverse complement strand
TTTTACGTAAATCAATGATAATCGGAATGTTTCCAATGATGTCAATTACCGCAAAAAGTATCATAAAAGCAGTAAAAATTTCCTTAAAATTAAGTTGCATAGCCGAACACTTTAAATTTTTTGCAAAAGTAGGTCATTATTAATGATTTGGAGCGTTAAATTGCAGTTAACTTTAAGTATTTTTGCAGCATGTTTCAGTTAGGTAAAACCATCATTTCAGAAGACATTATCAAGAAGGATTTTGTATGTAATCTATCAGCCTGCAAAGGTGCGTGTTGTGTCGATGGCGATGCGGGAGCGCCTTTGGAATTGGACGAAATCACTATTCTTAAGAATATCTACCCTAAACTAAAACCCTTTCTCCGTAAGGAAGGAATTGCTGCCATTGACAAACAGGGAACATTTACGACCAATGATTTTGGTGAACATGAGACGCCTTTGATAGACGGTGCGGATTGTGCCTACGTGATTTTTGATAAAAAGGGGACAGCACTTTGCGCTATAGAAGAAGCCTATAATCAAGGTGTCATCGATTGGAAGAAACCCGTTTCCTGCCATTTGTATCCTATCAGAGTAAAAGATTACACTGAATTTTCTGCAGTCAATTACCACAAATGGGAAATCTGTGATGATGCCTGTACATTGGGCAAAGAGCTACAAGTGCCTGTCTATAAATTCGTCAAGCAAGCTTTGATTCGAAAGTTTGGTGAAGATTGGTATATGGAGTTGGAAAAGGTTGCCGAAAAGTATAAATAGCCCTTTTTTCGATTCTATTTGCTTAAACAGTTGCCAACTATACAAATTCTATAACCATCCGTACATTATCCATTTGATTTTTAGTTATTTGTTTTTATATTGAATACAAATTTTCAAAACAACTTTAAATCTTTCAAAATGTCATTCAAACTTTTCAAAACATTCATTTTTTGCTTTTCGCTTTGTTTCATCGCCCAAGAAAGTTTTTCGCAGATACTTAATTCTAAAAAGGTTGAACTTCCTGCTACCTATACATTTGATTACAACTACAAACTCAAGATGACTTCACAATCCCAAAAAGATGAGATGGTCATGGAGTATTACCTCAAAAAAGACGCTGACTATTTCGGTTTCAAAATGAATCAAATGAAAACCGAACAAGGTGATATGTTCTTTGTTATGGACAATAAATTGAATGTCAATGCCATGTTTATGGATATGATGGGACAAAAAATGGTTCAGACCACTTCCTTAAACATGAAAGAAATGACTAAAGATGCTGCGGAATCCAATAACGATTTTAACATTAAAAAAATTGGAACAAAAACTATTATGGGTTTTGACTGCCAAGGCTTTGTTACTGAAAATGATGATGCAGAAATCACATTTTATATTGCCGAAAACGCACCAGTAAGTTTCAATAATATGATGGATGCCAACCTCAAAAATATGCCAAAGGGCTTTAATGCAGAATGGATGAAAAAAATGGAAAACGGTCTGATGATGGAAATGATTTACAAAGACAAGAAAAAGTCAAAAAACGATATGACAATGACCTGCATAGCACTCAATAAGACAGATTTTTCTATTAAAACATCGGACTATAAATCTTCTATGTTTGGAAGATAAATAAAACCAATTACAATCAATCAATTTCACAAAAACTGCATTATTTGATTAACTTCAATAATGTGGTTTTTACATTAAGCAATTTTCAGAACATTAGATCGAATAGGGATATTCACAACTACCTTTGTGCCAGATGCCAGGCCATTCACATCGTATAAATCTTCGATATCAATTCTATAATCTTTTGTAAATCCTTTAGAAAAATTCGCCAAACGCGCTTTAGTAATGGCAATACCTACCGATTTACGTTTAAGTATTTTGTTTTGATTGATTCTGCTCGATTCTTTTCTCCCAATGCCATTGTCAGAAATGGTAATCGTAATAAAACCCTCTGATGGCTTTGTGACCTTTAAAATTATTTCCTTGTTGTTTTCTTTTGAAGAAAGGCCATGCCAAAGGGCGTTTTCTAAAAATGGTTGTAAAATCAATGAAGGCACTCTAATATTGGATGTATTTATGGATTTATCCACCTCAATCTGAAAGTCGATTTCATTAGAAAATCGGATATTTTCAATATTCATATATAGTTTCATCGTGTCCAATTCATCTTCTAAAGTCATCTCCTTTTCGGTAGAAGCAATGAGGATTTTGCGTATGAGTTTTGAGAATTTATTGAGATAATAGACGGCATTTTCCTTTTCATTGTTGATGATATAGAGTTTGAT
>JBBSLN010000526.1:0-2288 GCA_038255205.1 Flavobacteriales bacterium | reverse complement strand
AATGTGGGATTTTGCAATCGTTCAAGCGGTATTAAACCCTCACTGGATAAAACAGATTTCGATTAAAACACCTCCCGAACACAGCCCGCGGAATATTTTTTTATATACCGAAATTGACTCGAAAGTTATTATGGATGATTTTGGAAGGTGTTCTTGAAATAGCAGATGCGGATTTTAGAATATAATGGAAATGAAATCAAGACCAACAATATTAAAACACAACACTACGGCACAACACGCAATGTTGCAAATGGGGAAAGTTGTAAATTAGCCGCATCAGCGTTATCAAAGGTGCATACTGACGAAGCCCGCAAACCGACACATGCGATATTACTAACCGTTAGAAAGAAGTAAGGACATTATATCTTCCTCGCTAGTATTGACTTTTATTTCTTTTGCAGATTCTATCTGCCCGCTACAAAGTTGGATGGTATCTATTTCGAAAAAATCAGAAATCTATCGGGAAAAATCCACCAGAATTAACTCCTGTAGTTAAATCGATTTCGGTTTAGGGAGTGTTTTTAGAAATAATCCTTTTTATTCATTAAAACTTAACTAGTGTTATGTTAATCATTAATTGACGGATAAAGTTTTTTCAATTTCACTCTGGCTTCTTTATTTGTGAACTGCCAATTGATTTTACTGTTCTTATTATTTCTGCTTGATTGCCAGGCCTGAACTTCTTCTTTAATTTTGTTGATCTCTGAAATATGCCGATTTAAACACTGTCCATTTAAAACATGTAATTCTATTTCTGCCATGTTAAGCCAGCTTCCATGTTTTGGCGTATAAATAAATTCTAGCCTGTCCCATAACCGTTTTGCTTCTTTTGGTTCAAACGTTTCATAAAATGCAGAAGCGGTATGTGTGTTATAATTATCCATTACCAGTGTTATCTTTTTTGCTTTTGGATATTGCTTATCTGCAATTTGCTTTATAAAAAGCGCCCACTCTTTTTTAGTCTTAAATTCTGTAACCTCAACAAAACGTTTTCCTTTTAGCGGTTCATTGGCCATGAATATATTAATCACCCCATGCCTGATGTATTCATAATCTACTCTTGCTTCCTGACCTGGTTTCATCGCAATGGCCGTTCTTCCTTCTTCTATCAATTGCTTTGGTGATTCATCCATGCAAACAACCGGATAGTCTTTGTTGTAAGGCCTTTTGTAAACATCCAGCACATGTTCCATGTTCGCTACAAACTCACTATTCTTTCCTGGTGGGATGACCCAGCTTTTTACTTTCCAAGGTTTAAGTTCGTTTTTTTTAAGACAGCCCTTACCGTCACATGTGAAATGCTTTCAACGTAGTTTAACTCTACCATCTTCTCAGCCAATAAACGCAGCGACCACTTTGCATATCCTTTTGGCGGTTCACTACAGCACAAGGTCACTAACTTAGCTTCCACATCGCCATCGGTTTTGTTTTCATAAACACGGCTGGTGGGACGCCTCTCCAAGGTGGCTTCAAATCCTTCTTCCACAAATTTTTTCTTCACGCGGTCTATAGTCCGCATCCCTACTTTCAGCACTTTGCTGATTTGTTCATTGGTGACTTTGTCCGAATATTTTCCCTCATCACAATTCAATAAAATGTAGGCAAATCGAAATGTTTGTGAGGTGTGCGATCCTTTGTTTATGATCACATGTAGTTCTTCAACTTCTGTCTTTGTCAGTTTGATTGTATATCGTATCATTTGTAAATGGGTTTTACAAATATACATTATTATACGTCATATTATAATTAACTTAACACTAGGCCTTTCTAAGCGAACGTTTATTGAACTATTAGGCAAATACGGAGTATCAGTATTTGGGTATGATTTTGATGATTTAAAGAATGATTTGAGAGATGCGTGAGTTGCCAACTTGGAACGAACCAGACATAAAATTTTAAAAAATATGGAGCTTCCCTCGATAGCGAATGGATAAACTGCAATCTTGAAGCAAGCGGGATAAAAAGCTTACTTATAAAATAATATTTTTATCGTGTTTTTAAACTTCCTCCAACAGCGTGCGAAACGCTACATGTTTGTTCCCAAATTTTACATTGTGCTGATTGATTAATGCAGGAGCAAATTCTTCGAGGTAGCGCTGCACATGTTCTATCGATTCGGCAAAGTATTGAATGCTGTATGAACTTGTGCCATCTTCATTTTCATGCAGTACTTTGTAAATCTTGGACGTTATAAACATCTGTGTCTTCATCTCATTTGGTATGTGATGCTGTGTCATCCAGGTAAGCCATTCGGCCTCCACATCCTTATCGATACCGACTGTTACATT
>JBBSLN010000525.1:0-2289 GCA_038255205.1 Flavobacteriales bacterium | reverse complement strand
GCAATTCCGTTATTGTTGGACAGATTGGGAGTCCACACCGTAAAATTATACTGCGAACCAAACGGACATTTCCCTCATAACCCGGAACCTTTGAAAGAGCATTTGGGAGATTTGGCAAACGCTGTCGTGAAAGAACATGCTGACTTGGGAATCGTAGTAGATCCAGATGTGGATCGGTTGGCATTTATGGATGAAAAAGGGGAGATGTTTGGAGAGGAATATACGTTGGTTGCCTGTGCAGATTTCGTCTTGGGTAAAACACCGGGAAATACTGTAAGCAATATGAGTTCAACAAGAGCTTTACGAGATATAACAGAAAAGCATGGAGGTTCTTATGAGGCAAGCGCTGTAGGAGAAGTGAATGTTGTGGAGTTGATGAAGAAAAACAATGCCATAATAGGAGGTGAAGGCAATGGAGGGATTATTTATCCAGAATTGCATTATGGGCGTGATGCCTTGGTCGGAATCGCTTTGTTCTTGAGCTTATTGGCTGAAAAGAAAATGAAAACAAGCGAATTGAGAGCGAGTTATCCTAGCTATTTTATGAGCAAAAAGAAGATTGAATTGACGCCAAGTTTAGACGTTGATGCTATTTTACAGGCGATGGAAGAACGTTATAAAAACGAAAAATTAACTACGATTGATGGTGTAAAGATTGATTTCAGCAACAGTTGGGTGCATCTTCGTAAAAGCAATACGGAGCCGATTATCAGAATTTATACAGAAGCACCAACGCAAAGTGAAGCCGATGCATTGGCGGATAAAATCATTGCTGAAATCAAGGCAGTTGCAAATATTTAGTACCTTTGAATGAAATTCATTTGTTATGAATCTGATTCCGATAGCTATCGGAAGAAATAAGTATTGAAAATTTTAAGTTAGATGATTTCTACCCAAACACCAAAAGTAAAAACAAGCGAACTGGAGCAGTATTTCAACCAGTTTCGACAGCATATAATTGGTATAGACCAAGAATTTTTATCGCCTTTTGGAACGCAAAAAATCATTTATACAGATTGGACGGCTTCTGGACGTTTGTATCGCCCCATTGAAGAAAAATTATGTAATGAGTTTGGGCCATTTGTAGCTAATACTCATACAGAAACTACCGTTTCGGGTACGGCAATGACCAAGGCCTACCACAAAGCTAAAAGTATTATCAAGAACCACGTTCATTGCAATCAGGATGACGTCTTGATTGTTTGCGGAAGTGGAATGACAGATGCAGTCAACAAATTCCAGCGAATTTTGGGTTTGAAAGTACCAGAGAACCTTCAGAAATATACCAATGTGCCGGATGAGATTCGTCCTGTGGTCTTTATTTCTCATATGGAGCACCATTCCAATCAAACCTCTTGGCTTGAAACCATAGCGAAAGTGGAGGTGATTCCCCCAGGAGAAGATGGATTGTTCAGCATGGAAAATCTTGAGATTTTATTGGAAACCTATAAAGATCGAGCTTTAAAAATAGCTTCTGTTGTTGGTGGAAGCAACGTTACCGGAATTCAAACGCCTTATCATGATATTGCAAAACTGATGCATCAAAATGGAGGTGTTTGTTTCGTGGATTTCGCATGTTCTGCACCTTATGTTGACATTGATATGCATCCAGATGATGAAGAACAGTCGTTGGATGCAATTTTCTTTTCACCACATAAATTTCTTGGAGGACCGGGAACTTCCGGCGTGTTGATTTTCAATAAGAAATTATACAAAAACATGATTCCCGATTGTCCTGGAGGAGGCACTGTAAGTTGGACCAATCCTTGGGGCGAACATAAATATATCGATAATATTGAAGACCGAGAGGATGGCGGGACACCTGGATTTCTTCAAACTATAAAAACGGCTTTAGCGATTAAATTGAAAGAGCAAATGGGTGTCGAAAATATCCTTAAGCGAGAACATGAAATCGTAAATTTTATTTTTCAAGATTTAAAAGATGTTGAAAATCTCAAGATTCTTGCAGGTCAGCATCAAAATCGACTGGGTGTGATTTCATTTTATATTGATGATTTACATTATAATTTGGGAGTCAAATTATTGAATGATAGATTTGGAATTCAAACACGAGGAGGATGCAGTTGTGCTGGGACTTACGGCCATTTTCTTTTGCATGTTGATGTGGAACGCTCACATGAATTGTCTAATGAAATCTCTTTGGGAGAATTGACCCGAAAACCAGGTTGGATACGTATGTCCATTCATCCTACGACGACAAATGCAGAAATTGGATATGTTTGTGATGGCTTAAAAGCACTGGCTAGAAACCACGAGGTCTGGGCAAAT
>JBBSLN010000524.1:0-2289 GCA_038255205.1 Flavobacteriales bacterium | reverse complement strand
AATTCAGCTTCCGACCAAAAAAATATCCATTGAAATAAAATCACTCAACAGCAAAAGTCTCGATTTGAACACACGGATGCCTTCAATTTATAGAGAAAAAGAATTAGAAGTCAGAAAGTTGATTGCTTCAAAATTAGAACGTGGCAAGGTTGATTTTTCTTTATATATGGAAATAACGGGTGAGGAAACCTCCACACAAATCAACAAAACAGTTCTTAAACAATATATTAAGCAACTAAAGGAAGTCGTGGATGGCGACGAGACCGAATTATTAAAAATGGCAATTCGTATGCCTGATGCCATCACTACTGAACGCGATGAGATTGATGAAGATGAATGGAGCGAAATTGCGAATGAAATCGCCTCTGCTCTAGAAAAAATCCAGCAGTATCGATTGGACGAAGGTCAAAGTCTCGAATCGGAATTTTTTGATAGAGTCCAGAATATCTCCGATTTATTGGACCAAGTCATCGCTATGGACCCAGAACGCATTGAAGGTGTTCGTGAGCGTTTACACAAAGGTGTGGCTGACTTAAAAGAGAAAGTAGACGAAAACCGTTTTGAACAGGAATTAGTGTTTTACATTGAAAAATTTGATATTACGGAAGAAAAAGTCCGTTTGAAGAATCACTTGGATTACTTTTTGAAAGCACTAAAATCTGAAGATTCCAATGGTAAGAAATTAGGATTCATCGGTCAGGAAATGGGTCGTGAAATCAATACCATCGGTTCAAAATCGAATTATGCGCCAATGCAGAAATTAGTGGTGCAAATGAAAGATGAACTGGAAAAGATTAAGGAACAATTATTGAATGTTCTTTAAAAAAAACGGAGTTCAGAATTCAGAATTCAGAGTTTAGAGTTTAGAGTTAGTAAAAAATAAAACATTCGTGTATTCGTGGCAAAAAAAGATTTGTCGCAAAAAACATTCAATTCGTGACAAAATTAACGGACATTGACCACCAAGGCAAACTTATTGTTTTTTCGGCACCTTCTGGAGCTGGTAAAACAACGATTGTAAGGCATTTACTCAAGCAAAAAGAACTCAATTTAGAATTCTCTATTTCAGCAACATCACGTGAAAAACGTGAAAATGAAACTGACGGAAAAGATTATTATTTTTTGGATTCCCAAGCCTTTAAAAACCGAATCAAAAATGACGAGTTTTTGGAATGGGAAGAAGTCTATCGCGATAATTTTTATGGCACCTTAAAAACGGAAGTCAAACGTATTTGGGCCAATGGCAAGAATGTTATATTCGATATAGACGTTTCTGGAGGTTTACGCATTAAACGTAAATTTCCTGAACAAACTTTGGCGATTTTCGTAAAACCACCAAGTATCGATGAACTTAAAATTCGCTTAAAAAAGCGTAAAACCGAAAGCGACGACAAAATAAATATGCGCATCGCCAAAGCGTCTGCTGAACTTGCCACTGCTCCTTTATTTGACCTAGTGGTGGTCAACGATACTTTGGAACATGCATTGGAAGAATCCTATAAATTGGTCTCTTCATTTTTAAAGGAAAAAGAATGAAAATCGGATTGTTTTTTGGCACTTTTAATCCGATTCACGTTGGGCATTTGACTATTGCAAATCATATGGCAGAATACAGCGATTTGGAACAAGTTTGGTTCGTCGTCACCCCTCAAAGTCCATTTAAAGTGAAGAGCTCCATGCTAGACAACCATCAACGACTGGAAATGGTGTTTCGAGCGACAAAAGAGTATCCAAAAATGCGACCGAGTGATATCGAATTCAATCTACCTCAGCCCAATTATACGATCAATACGCTTGTTTATCTTCAAGAAAAATTCCCAGAACATGAATTTGCCTTGATTATGGGTGAAGACAATTTAAAAGGTTTCCAAAAGTGGAAAAATTACGAATTAATTTTGGAAGGACATGATATTTACGTGTATCCTAGAATCTCTGAAGGTGTGATTGAAACACAATTCAATAAACACAAAAAAGTGCATTTTGTAAATGCACCTATTATGGAATTATCATCAACTTTCATCCGAAATTCGATTAAAAAAGGTAAAAATGTCAGACCTATGTTACCAGAGCATGTCTGGGAGTATCTGGATGAAATGAATTTTTATAAGTAAATAAATTCCTGCAAATCCATAGCTGCCATAAAGAAAACTTCTGAAAAGAATCGCGAATTTGAACATAAGGTTGTTATGCTCAACTTTTGAACATACATTCATGAGACCCTTCATTCGCAGGGTTTTAGAAATGATAAAAAGCATTCTCGTAATGCGTCAAATGTTCTGTTGATTTATT
>JBBSLN010000523.1:0-2295 GCA_038255205.1 Flavobacteriales bacterium | reverse complement strand
GGCATAAACAGTTTGATTTGGTATAGAGGTTATTTTAAGGATGATTTGCCAGATACAGAAATTGTGGAACTTTTAGATATGATGAATTCCAAACAAATAGTTGTAGGACATTGTTCTAATGATACTGTAGTTAGTTTATATAACAATAAAATTTTTGGTGTGGATTCCAGCATTAAAAAGGGAAGGTATGGAGAAATCCTATTTATTGAAGGCGATACTTTTTCGGCAGGAACCAAAGATGGAACTAAGAGAGCATTAAATTAAAATGTTATATTGGTCAAATTATAAATTTCAAAATTCAAAACGAGGCATAGCTTCGAGGTGTTGAACACACAATAGCTTAATAAAAAAACTCCCACAATTCGACCATAATGAAGTCGATGTAGGAGTTTTTTTGATTTTTAAAGAAATGTTTAAGCTTTCCCCATGATTCTGAACATGCCAGTATCACATGTTGGACATTTGCCTTTCATTGCTTTTCTACCGTTTTTCATTGTAGTTTCAGCGGCATCTTTCATCTCTCTTTTTGATTTGCATTTTACACAATATGCTTCCATGTTTTAAGTTTTTAAGGTTCGTGATGGTTAAAAGTAAGTTTTATACACCTAACTAACAAACAACAGGTAACAATTTGAGCAATTTTTTTTCGTAATTACAAAGGACTCGGCATTGTTTAGAGGATTTTATTTTGTTAAGTCCTTATTTTGTAGGAACTTATAATGTGTTTTAACTTCAATTTCAAATCTTCGCCAGTATCAAATACCATTTCGACATCTGAAGGGAAATAGAGCTGTCTATTATTCAACACTATCAATTCCTCTCTGTCTAAAGCTCTTTTATCACCTCTCATGGTTGCGTATCTGTTTTCAAATACAATTTGACTCTCGATAGGAAATACATCCAAGGTTTGGTTTTGTTTTAAATCCACGAACAATACATTCGCAATCACTTGAGTTGATTTGAATTGGTTAAATTCAAAATATCGCGCTCTCACATTGACTAGGTTGTCAAATTTAATATCATTTCCTAAACTATCTTTCATCACATTTCCCGCAGAATCCAATTGGTATTTCCATCCATCAATAATCTGTCTTTCTTTCAGCAATTGACGTTCGTGCAATTCATCTGCTGAAATATTGATGCGTTTCAATTGCAATTGCATGGCATACTCATAATCGACACTATTATTGGCAATGGAATGATAAACGGTCCAAAATTGATTCAGGCCATAAGTGTCAAAATCCAATAAATCGGATTCTAGGCGTTTTGGGATGATTTGTTGTGTTTGGTTTTCAATACTGACTATAACAAAATCAATTCCTCGCTCATGTGCTTCTAACATCAGGCTTCGAGTATCTTCATAATTAGGATAAATACCTTCTATATATTTAAAAATAGCGTAGGCATTTCTGATGTCCGATTTATTATCAGACTCTAACAGCGCTAAACCTTTATCATACATGTAATCGGTAACATTATTACGAGACGTAAGGATTTCGTTGCTGTAATCGTTGAAATTTAGGTTGAGGGTTTTACTGCTGATTTGTAAAGGTAATATAGGTTTGATAGCTTCCTGACGAGCGTTCAAGTCCAGATATATTTCATAAATGGTTTTGTAATGCTCTGGATTGCCATCTTTCTGCAGGTGTTTGATGTCGCTCAAATCCCGGTCAACGGCTTTGTAATAGGCATCCTGCAACATAAAAACGAAATCTTGCTTACGCTCTTTGTCTTTGTTGTTGTCGAGTTTGCGTAAAGCATCTTCAATCACTTGGTCATAGTTACCAGAATGGAGTGCTTTCTCGATTTGTTTTTTACTACTGCAAGCTGCAAACAGTGAAACAAGTACTGTGAAGAGTAGAAATTTTTTCATGATTCTGGATTTAATTGGTTTCTATTTTATGTGAAATCCAAAATTTATGCCAAAGTGGAAATGGCTGGAAGCAAGAAGCTGGGAGCCAGAAGTACAACGACAAATAAGAGTAAAAACCTCTCTCTCGAGGAGCGCAATTTATTACAAAAAAAGCACGAAATTTAACTATCAAGTCAAACTCCGTGCTTCAAACTTCGTTCTTCAAGCTTCTATTTATTCTTCTTTTTCGGATTATAGACAGGCAATAGTTGAGTTGAAACTTCACCAAAACCAATACGTGTTCCATCTTTTTCACAATGACCGCGCATGATGACCGTATCATTATCATTGATGAATTTACGTTCGCTGCCATCTTTCATTTTGATTGGTTTTTCACCACGCCAAGTCAATTCTAACATAGAACCATAAGAATCTTCAGTTGG
>JBBSLN010000522.1:0-2301 GCA_038255205.1 Flavobacteriales bacterium | reverse complement strand
TGGATTGATTTACAAAGAAGCAATTGAGATTCGTTCGGAAGCTAGGAAGAGGGAGAAATATTGGAAATCTGGAGTTGGCAAAGAACAACTTCGATTGATAAGAGATAAAAAATAAGTTATATTTAACAAATAATTGCTCAAGTGGCGGAATTGGTAGACGCGCTGGATTCAAAATCCAGTTCTTCGGAGTGCGGGTTCGATTCCCGCCTTGAGTACAAAAGGCTTCAACAGATGTTGAAGCCTTTTTTTATTTATAAACCTGGAGTACGTTTTTGTCTAAAGCGTTTGTCATCAAATTCACCTCGTTCGTAAAAACGGTCGTCATCATAGGCATCGTCATTTCTCCTTCTATGCTCAAGGTCCATTTCATCATCAGAGAGAACAACGGCATCATCAAAATCGTCAGAATGGCGACGTCTTTCTGAATTTCTAGTATCATTATTGTTATGGTAATCTCGGATTTCCTCACGTACAATTTCCCTGATTCTGGACTCACTTGGAATAGTATCATGATTCACCTTTTCATTCTCAATAGTATCATGATTCATCTTTTCATTCTTAATTGATGCATCATCATAGTCTTTATTTTGGGTTCTTCTTCCGTAAGAGTCCAACACTTGCACTTCATATTCCCTATCTACATTCTCACCTTTGCGATAGCGCTTGGTTTCAGAAAAGGTCCTATGGTCTATAATATCTGTGTAAACATAATTAGAATCTGTGTTGAGGTCGACCAATCCAATGGGTACAATGATGTGATTTTCTCCATCTTTATTCACAAATTCACGTACTTCTACATGACTTGGCCTTCCGTAAGGGTCATGTTTTGCGTCGATAATGGTTTTATCCACTTCTACATCCAGATAGACGACGCGTCCAGCCTCTGGATTTACCAAAAGGTTATCCACTTTACCAACCACGCGATTGTCAAAATCTTTCACATCCCAGCCTCTGACGTCTGGGGAACCATCTGATATTTTATAATCAGAAAGTTCGTTCATATAATAGAGATGTTTTTTATGTTCTGTCATGATATTTTAATTTAAGAGTTCATTTTGTTGAGTACTTCATTGGCTTTTCTAAAAAATGCTTGAAGCGTAACTTGTTGTTTGTCGATTGTTGCCGAAGTGAGTTTATCTGATGTTTGTTTCAAATCGGTCACTTCTTTTTGAAGCGCAGGAAAGTTTTTCGTTTGAATGGACTGTAAAACCGCAACAACATTTCCGCTGACCGCTTTAAAGTTTTTTGATATTCCGGTCATATTTGTCATTTTGGAATCGGACATGCCATCCATCTGCCCTGAATATTGTTTAAGGTCTTCCATTGCTTTTGAACGCTCCAAATTGTATTGAGCCGCTTTTGTCGTTACAGCCTTTGAGAGATTTTGCAATGCCATTTTTGTATAAGTGGAGTCCGTCCCAATTCTTGTGGAATCCTGAATCGATTCACTGTATTGCATCATATCGTTTGTGGAATCTGAATAATACAAACTATCCTCATAAGTGGTGCTGTCGTTGAATGTATTGTTATTCACATCATCAACTTCTTCAATTTCCATGTCATCTGAATTATCATCGTTTTCGTTGTTAGCATAGACGAAATAGGCAATAACAGCCAACAGGATAAGGACAAGTAATATCCATGGCCATATTGGTTTTTTCTTTTCAATTTTGATTTCTGCCATAATAGTATTTTTAGTTTTTTTTAAATTATTAGCAATATAGCTTGAGTGCTATAATGATGTTTAAATTTAGTACTACTCAAAAAAATAAATTGGCTCAAATCAAATTAAGGTTGACTCGAAAAATTCAGTAAGAGGGATAATTATTAAATTCAGGAAACGAAGTTGGCAAATCGAAAAATCTATTCAGATAAATGGTGAAGTTGGTTTTGGTGCTTCAATAAGGTATTTCTCAAAATGCCTTGAACATCACTGTTTTCTTTCTGTGGAATTAAAAAGGCTTCCAAATCATCCGAATTGGTAATTTGTTCGGAGTTGTCCACAAAACCATAACCACAATATACCCCATTTCTGATCATGATGAAGGCTTCTTCGGTTATGTTTCGTCCTTTTTCTTTGAGAATAATATTTTGATTAGAATTCGTGATATGGTCGATGGCCAATTGCACACGTTCATTATAAGAATTTACTGCTTCTTCACCTTTGCAAATCCCTTTGCAGTGGGTCAACTTATAATGTGAGCAGGTCCAAACGCTCTCCTGTAAATGGCAGTATTTAGGACATAGTTCAAATTGTTCACAAATATGCTCTAAATAGAGTCTGCAATCTCGTATGCTGTG
>JBBSLN010000521.1:0-2302 GCA_038255205.1 Flavobacteriales bacterium | reverse complement strand
GTTTATAGTTTATAGTTCAGGGTTCAGGGTTCAGGGTTCAGGATTCTGGGTTCAGGGTTCTGTGTTGTGTATTCAAAGGAAAAGAATTTCTCTGTGGATCTCTGCGTTTCTCCGTGAGACTCTGTGAAACAACTCTTTATAATTACAAATTATTCCAAATAATTTATGGATTCAATTCAGGAGTTAGATGGGAGTGTCGCTATCGCTGCTACAAGAAGTTATAGTAACAACAAACAAGAAAAGGAAAATTTCTTTTAATGCCTTCATAATAAAAATATGATTTACTTTGTAAACGTATTGAATAAGGTACATATCATGGCTGAATTTATAAGAATTTACGAAGAAAATCCAAATCCAAAAGAAATCAAGAAGGTAATCGATGTGCTTCGGAAAGGCGGATTGATAATTTATCCTACTGATACGGTTTATGGGCTAGGTTGTGACATCAACAATATAAAGGCCTTGGAGCGTGTTGCCCTAATAAAAGGAGTCAAACTTGAGAAATCAAATTTTTCCTTTATTTGCCATGATTTGAGCAATTTGAGTGATTATGTAAAGCAGATTGATACGAGAACATTCAAGATATTAAAGAGAGCCTTACCCGGACCTTATACCTTTATTCTTCCTGGGGCCAGCTCACTGCCACACCCATTCAAAAAGAAAAAAACGGTGGGTATTCGTGTGCCAAATAACAATATCGCTCTAGAAATTGTCCGTCAATTGGGCAACCCAATTATTTCAACTTCCATTCGTGATGAAGATGAAATCATTGAATATACTACAGATCCAGAATTGATTCTTGAAAAATGGGATAACCTGGTCGATTTAGTGATTGATGGCGGTTATGGTGATAATCATGCGTCAACAGTCATTGATCTATCTGAAGACCTTCCTATCATTGTAAGAGAAGGCAAGGGGAGTTTGGAGATTTTTTAAATCTTTTCATTATGATGTTTGAAATATAACTGTGATACCGGAATAAACATCAATCCAGCAAAAATAAAAATCACAAATGCAACTTGCAAACCAAATGCATGAGCGATATAGCCAATTAAAGGAGGACCGACCAGCATTCCCACAATAGCATAGGTCGCAACGATTGAGATGGCCATTCCTGCAGAATATTTTTTTGACATTCCAGCCAACATAAAGGTCATCGGAAAAATAGCGGCCACACCGATTCCCGTGATGCTCAATCCCACAATGCATGCCCAGAAATAAGGAAATAGGACTAGGGTCAAAACACCAACAGTAATCAATAAAGAACTGATGATATAAAGTCGTTTCATTCCTATGGACTCAATCAATTTGTCTGAAAAAAATCTTGAAAATGCCATAAATACCATAAAAATGAGGTAACCAACAGTGAACAATTCTACTTTTACGACCTCTTTGAAATAAACACCACTCCAATCAAAAATACCACCTTCGCATACCGCTGCAAAAAACACCAAAATCCCTAGTAGCATAATTGGTTTATCAGGTTTTCCTATGATCAATTTATTGCCATGTGGTGCTTTGTCATTTTTCATTAAGTGAGGATAGGCAAATGATATCGCAATGGTTGAAAAAACGGCCGCAATTAATAAATGGGTATTTAAATTCACATCCATCTTTACCATAAGTGTCGAAAACCCAACACCGAGGATTCCTCCTGAACTCCAAAGGCCATGGAATGAGCCGACAATTTTACGGTCAAAATTCTTTTGTATGCTTATGGATTGTGTATTTATGGCGATGTTGACGATTCTCATGCAAAAAGAGAAGATAAAAACGGACGCTACTAACATGAAGATAGAACTGGAAAAGCCAATCGCTATGAGGGATAAATTAAAGAATAAGAATGCCACTATCATAGGTATTCTACTATCAAATTTTGAAACAAGCCACCCTGAAAGTGGCAGTCCAATTAGCGAGCTTATGGGTAGTACTAGTAGCAGATTTCCTAATTGAGCCTCATTGAGGTCATAAAGTGATTTTATTGTTGGAATTCGAGATGCCCAACTAGCAAAGCAAAATCCATTAATTAGAAAAAAAACACTCAATGCAATACGTTGCTTATAGTTTTCTGTCATTCATTTGAGATTGAAGATGCAAATATCTACGCTAAATTTTGAATGCTGAAATTTTTATAGGATTTAATTTCAGTACTTAATAATAAAAAAAGCCCAATCTTTCGATTGAGCTTTTATATCTTACTTTGTCGGACAAATTATTTTTTGCCTTCAGATAAGTTTTTCATTTCTTTTTCAACCATTTCATAGAACTGATCGATTTTAGGAAGTACTAAAATACGGGTTCT
>JBBSLN010000520.1:0-2339 GCA_038255205.1 Flavobacteriales bacterium | reverse complement strand
ATGTATTTGGCAATTGCTTCTTCATCAGGTTTTGTGGTGATTTCTTTGGTGGTTGCCATTTTGAAATTTTTTAAGGCTTCTAAATATTGCTTGTTTTCAAACTGATATTTACCAACCAAATAATAGGCTTTCCAATACTTTGGATTATCAGCAATCAAACTGTTGAGGTCATTTTGCGCAACTAATTGTTTCTCATTTATGGCTTTTTGAATGCGTCGCTCTAAAATGCGATAGGCTTCATAATTTTGATACGCTTCTGTATCGATAAAAGGGTCTTCCGCAATATTTAGTTCTGCGGACGAAACAGAAACTTCGGATGGATTAGTATCGCGATTGGCAAACGCGGCCTTCAAATCATAGGCTACAAATTCACCCAACTGATACGGATTTGACGACACCCAAACTTTTAATTCTTCAGGTTTCAAAACAATGCTGTGATGTGCTAAAAGTTGGTTGATGGCTTTTTCATTTCCATAACCAATGGATTTGTCGTTCATACCATCCTTGTTTCTTAAAATAGCTACAGCTTCTGTGGGATTGAGTTTATTTACTTCTGAAAGTAATTCGGTCATCCGTTCGTAACGGTATTCGGAATGGCTTTCTTCGATGGTTTTCTGGTTCCGTCGGTCTTTATTATACACCTCACTTTGGAAATGATTGGAACAAATCAATTGATTGCTGTTTTCCACATCATACACTCCGAATTTCTTGGGTGACACTTCAATCAAAACCGCTTTTTTATCAACGGCACTTCCCACCATAATCGATTCGGATACAAAGACCTCACGTTTTTTCGCAATGGCAATCGCTTCATCAATAGTGGAGGCATATTGTAAAATTTCTCGAGTCACAATTGAAATAGGCGTTTTTGCCACCAATGGAATTTTGGATTTCCCTGCGTTGATGGTCACTGTCAAGCCTTTTTCGTTCATACCAGATACGACGCCAACGAATCCGCCCCAAGTGACTGACATAAATTTGTAACCTTCGTCAGGATTGATAAACGCAACGATTTTATTTTCCGCAAAGGCGTCACCTGCATAAAAATCAAAATTACGACCGATGAGCAATTGGCCATCATCCGTTTTGTCATCCCAAGCGGCAAAAGAGGTGCAACCCACCAACATCAAATCCTTCATTGCATGCCCAATATCATGTGCGCCATGAAGATACAAGGCACGTAAATAAGGGGTGGCAAGGCTATTGAAATTTTGAGACATATACTGTGACGTCCCATAAATTTCGGATTGATATTCATTGGGAACATGTTGATACATTTTTCGGTTGTACCATGATAAAAACTTTCGTAAGAATTTCTGTTTACCTTCCGAAGGCACGAAATCATGGATTTTGTCAAAAAACACTTTTTCCTGTTTGTACATCAAAGGTTGGGTCAACCTCCCTGTGATAAGCCCAATTTCCAATGGGTCGCCTTCCACATAGAGTTCCCAAAGCCCTTGTTTGTTTTTAGTCAAAAAACTGTTTCCAATGGAAAATGTAGAATCATTGACCACCACTTTTTCAGGAATTTCGGCGTTGTAGGCACTCACATCTGGAAGATTGTTAATGGATTTATTGATGCCACAGGACACGAAAAGTGTACCAACTAACCAACCAAAAACTAATTTAGATATGTAGGAATGTTTACGCACCTTTTTGTTGTTTTTGATACTTGCGATTCATGCGTTCTACCATTTTTTCTTCCTTGTAATCCACCCAACCTTGACCAAAAGCGCGACGCATCATATTTTCAAAAGTTCTCATAAATACGATATTTTTAAATAGTTCTGCCAATCTCAATGCTTTACGGGGAAAGGCTCGCAAGGTGATGGAAAACCCACCATCATCATAGGTAATGTAGTGCCAATAACCACTTGGCATATACAAGGCATCACCATGTTTCATCGTCACGGAAATACCTTCTGCCTGTTGCAAAACGGGATAGTTTTCAAAATCAGGTTCGTCCATATCGATGGTTTCGAGATTATGAACTGTGAAAGGTACTTTATAAAGATTTTTAGCTTGGTCTGGCGCAAATAAAGTAACGTGTTTATTCCCATGAAAATGAACGTGCAGCAAATCGGCCAAATCCATATCATAATGTGCCAACACTTTGGAGCCTTTCCCGCCAAAAAACATCACTGGTAATTTTTTAAAGAATTGCAACCCGATATCTGGATAGCTAAAATCTTTGGTGAGTTCCGGCATTTTCTGAAGCACATTGAAGAAGAACATCCTTAAATCCGTTGGTTTGGTTTTTAGGATATCGATATAATCATACAACTTCATTTTTTTGGCTGGTGCTACTGAATTTTGGCGTCCTTTTGTGGGTTCGTTGT
>JBBSLN010000519.1:0-2340 GCA_038255205.1 Flavobacteriales bacterium | reverse complement strand
AGGTGTACGCGAAAAAATAATAGGCACTTTTTCATTTGTTTTAGGACGATATATATCAGTAGCTAAACGAATACCGTCGCGCATCGGCATCATTATTTTTTGATCTACAATGGCGATTTCTTCAAGTTCTTGAAGGATTTTATCTTGTGCTTGAAGATTAAAATTACTTACAAAGAAATAGGCAAGTACAAAGGAGATTAAAATAGTACGTTTTTTCATGTTATCAGAATTCTTGGTTTTAATAATTTATTTTCAGTTAGAAGTCACTTTCGGGTTTTCTAATAGAATTATATCATTGGTTTTTTGGTGGGTCATATTGAAGCTTAACGTTTATTTGTATGAGCTGTTGATTCAGCCTGTCGGCAGGCGAAACATTAAAGATACAAAACTCCGCTGAAAAATTCCACCTGCCACGCTTTTGAGCGTGGAAGAATTTTTCATATTGGCACAGACCAAGCAACCCGCCAGAAAGGCTTGTCGGGCTGTTGGCTTATACACGGCTAACCCAACTTTTTTTTTTATTTGGTAATAATAAATTGAGTTTCTTATGAAAAATTATCGACAATCTTTATAATTCCTTAATCTTTTGAATAGAATTTTGCATAAGCAAATGTCCTAATAAGATAGACATTCGTGCGCGTATGCGTGAAATTTTTCATTAGACTTTTGATTGAATCACAAACAAAAGAGACACTTAAGATTGTTTGAGTCAAGACTACTACCGTTGTGATTTAAAATATGAATTAATCGTGAATGAACAATTTAATAATTCACAAGAGAAGAAAATTCGGTTTGAACCTTTTTTATCGATATTCTGGATTTTCAAAACTCCAGCGGCTGCCGTTGTCCCAGTCTTTCTTTGAATTTCCATAAGAAGGATAGCCTCCGTTTTCTTTCAGGATTTTTGCCAAATGCATCAAATTATAGGTCATGAATGTTGTGTTCCGATTTGTAAAATCATTATTTTTTGCATCCGATTCTTCATCAAGATAGCTTGGACCAGGACCTACTGCACCTATCCAGCCACAATCGGCTTGAGGTGGAATTGAATAACCAATATGTTGCAACGTATAAAGAATTCCTTTAGCACAATTTTTTACACCATCCTCATTTCCAGTGACAATGCATCCGCCTACTTTTCCGTAAAATAAATATTGACCTTTATCATTTTGTTTTCCGCTCATGGCATACAAACGCTCAATCAATTTTGAAGCGACTGAAGAACGTTCGCCCAACCAGATAGGTGTCGCAACAATCAAAATATCCGCATCAAAAATACGTTCGAATAATTTTGGCCATTCATCACTTTTATAACCATATTCTGTCATGTCTGGAAAGACTCCAAAAGGAATTTCCTCATCCACAAAACGAATCTGCTCAACCTTGACGCCTTCATTTTTCATAATGTTAACAGAAACATCTATCAAGCCTTGGGTATGGCTTTTACGTGGCCACTTCTTTAAGGTGCAATTGACATACATCGCTTTTAATTCAGAAAAGTCTGGTTTGTTCATATCGGTTTTCTTTAATTTATGGTTATCAAGTTACAAAATATCGTATGGTTCCTACACAAAATTTAATAGAAATTCATCTTGATGAATTTTTCTCAAATATTATAGTTTTTTTAATAATATCCCTATAAAATATGTTTAATTTTAACATTCATTAAAAATCAATATTATGGCAACTGTAACACTTAAAGGAGATAAATTTCATACCTCGGGAACTTTACCAAAGAAAGGCGAGAAAGCTCCTAATTTCAAACTCACAGCAACAGATTTATCCACTAAAACTCTCGAAGATTTTAAAGGACATAACCTTATTCTGAATATCTTTCCAAGCATCGATACCAATGTCTGCGCACTTTCTGTTAGACAATTCAATAGACAAGCCACCAAACTAGAGGATACTAAAGTATTGTGTGTTTCTCGTGATTTACCTTTTGCAATGGCTCGTTTCATCGGAAATGATAATGTCAATAATGTGGTAAGTCTATCCGATTTTAAAGATGGTAATTTTGGAAAAGCCTATGGTTCAGATTTCACCGATGGCCCATTTGAATCACTTTTGTCTCGTTGTGTGGTAGTGATCAACAAAGATGGAGAGGTCGTTTACACGGAGCAGGTTCCTGAAATCGCGGATGAACCAAATTATGATGCAGCCATCAATTCTTTGTCATAGTTAAACAGTAGATGACAAATAAAAAAGAGTCTTTCCTTATCAATAGGTTTAAAAGTGTGCGCTATGCTTTTAATGGCGCACTGTATTTGTGTAAAACGGAACCAAGCATAAAGATTCAATTAGTTATTGCATTGATTGTTACCGTGGCTGGATTCTATT
>JBBSLN010000518.1:0-2342 GCA_038255205.1 Flavobacteriales bacterium | reverse complement strand
CGGAAACGAATGTTGCAATCCTAATCTTTCCTGTACAAATTTGCTTCCGAAAGCTTTCCAATCGATAGACGGATATGCGACTTTATGGGCATTGTAATTTCCCGTAGCGCCACCAAATTTCGCTGCACTCGGAACGTCGTTCAATAATTTGAATTGCTCTTCGAGACGCACCACGAATACTTCAATTTCTTTACCAAGTCGAGTAGGAGAGGCAGGTTGTCCGTGAGTTCTTGCAAGCATTGGGATATTTTCCCATTCTTTGCTCAATTCCTTCAACCGATTTAAAATCACGTCATATTCAGGAACATAAACATCGTTCATAGCTTCCTTAATACTCAATGGAATAGCAGTATTATTGATGTCTTGTGATGTCAATCCAAAATGGATAAACTCTTTATATTGTGAAATATTAAGGGCATCAAACGCCTCCTTGATAAAATATTCAACCGCCTTTACATCGTGATTGGTGACTTTTTCAATCTCCTTGATTTTTAAGGCATCTTCAGTTGAAAAGTCAGTATAAATCGCTCGTAATTTTTCAAATAATGATGCATCAAATCCAGATAACTGTGGTAAAGGTATTTCGCACAACGCAATAAAATATTCGATTTCTACCTGTACTCTATATTTTATAAGTGCTTCTTCAGAAAAATAAGGAGCCAGTTCACCAACTTTATTACGATAGCGACCGTCAATAGGAGAAATAGCGTTGAGTGAGGATAACGACATTTATTGTGGTTTTTTAAGAAGAGGCAAAGATAGTAAAGAAAGTTTGATATTAGAAGTTAGATATGGGATTTTAGAAGCTAGGAGCTAGGAGCTAGAAGCTAGAAGCTAGAAGCTGGAAGCTAGAAGGCAGAAGCTGGAAGGCAGAAGCTGGAAGCACATGAATTATAATTATTAGGTTTGGACATAAAATCAGTATATTGGTATCAAATCCGCAAACCATGAAAAAATCAGTATTCATTCTCTTTCTAATCTGTTGTCAAATTACCTTTTCTCAAGTTTATAAGAAATCGGAACCCTTTACGCATACCTATTCTATTGTAGCAAGGGATTCAGTCACGGGCGAGATTGGTGCGGCCGTGCAAAGTCACTGGTTCAATGTTGGTTTTGTGGTCATCCATGCCGAAGCTGGGGTTGGTGTAGTTGCGACGCAATCTTTGACCAATCCGAGTTATGGACCCAAAGGTTTAGCCCTTATGAAACAAGGCTTGTCACCACAACAGGCCATGGATGCTTTAACGGCGAATGATAGTGGGGAAATGTACCGTCAAGTAGCCTTTTTAAATAATCAAGGAGAAGTCGCCACGCATACTGGTAGTTTATGTATCGATGAAGCTGGGCATCGTCAAGTTAAAAATTTCTCGGTTCAGGCAAATATGATGTTGAAAAATACGGTTTGGGATGCCATGGCTAATATGTTCGAAACAACTAAAGGAAGTCTGGCAGAAAGAATGTTAGCGACTCTAAAAGCGGCACAGGCTGAAAAGGGTGATATCCGTGGAAGTCAATCCGCTGCAATTTTGATTGTAAATGGAAAGGCCACAGGCAATTCTTGGGAAGATAAAGTGATGGATTTAAGGGTGGAGGACAATGCTAATCCAATTGCAGAACTGGAGCGATTGATAAAAATCAATAAAGCCTATAATTTCATGAATCAAGGGGACTTGGCGATGGAGGTGGGAGATTCTCAAAAAGCGGAAGAACTCTATTTGGGCGCTCAAAAATTGTTTCCAGAAAATTTAGAAATGCAATATTGGTATGCCATCAACTTATTGAATAATAAGGATTTTGAAAAGGCAAAGCCAATTTTAGCATCTATTTTCAAAAAGGATCCCAATTGGAAAACTTTAACGTCGCGATTGGTGAAGAGTAAACTATTGACGATTTCTGATGCTGAATTAGAGAAAGTGATGAAACTTTGATAATTTACGATTTACGATTTACGATTTACGAATTTGGAATTTGGTGCTTCTTGATCGTGATTTTAAACTTCGTGTCTTTAATATATAGTAATTTAGTAATCAATTCTGGTTGAGCGATGACCAAATTAGCAAACTTCAAACGATTATCTCTCGAATGGTCAACGTAATTTAATTCATCATAAAGTTCGTCGGTAGTCAATGGATTTTCTTAATTTTATAAGCTAAACCACTAAAAAATGAAGATTATAAAAATCATACTGCTGCTATTACTGGTTGTATTTATCATTGCACAATTTTTCAAACCAGAACGAAATGAGAGTAGTACAGCAACTTTCGAAGCATTTCTGAAAGAAACAAATCCACCAGAGGACGTCAAATTAATCTTGACAGGAACTTGTTTCGACTGTCACAGCG
>JBBSLN010000517.1:0-2343 GCA_038255205.1 Flavobacteriales bacterium | reverse complement strand
CAAACTAATTGACGAATTAGAGCCTAAAAATGAAGAGATAATTTTAGAATTTGGCTTCGGGACAGGACAAAATATAATACTTGCTCATCAACGAAATAACAGTTCTAAACTAATAGGCGTTGACATTGACCCCAAAGTCAAATCAATCGCAGAAAATAAAATCAACAAACTTGGGTTTGACATAACTCTTGACCTCTATGATGGAAAGACATTCCCGTATGCCGACAACTCATTCGACAAAGTATTTAGTTCTTTGGTTTTTCATCAACTTGACAAGGAAACCAAATTAACTTGCTTAAAAGAAATTTATCGGGTTTTAAAACCTAATGGACAACTTACAATTGGAGATTGGGGTCAAGCCAAAACTAAATTAATGCGAATTTCATTTTATGCAGTACAAATTCTTGACGGATTTAAAACAACAAATGATAATGTAAATGGACTATTACCAAAATTTATAGAGCAAGCAGGTTTTAGACATGTAACTGAAACAGATTATATCAACACTAAAATTGGGACTTTCTCTTATTATAAAGCGACAAAATAAATGAATGAAAATTGGAATGATACAAATTATTGGGACAGAAGCCCAGCCGCTAACAGCACCTCCTATGTAAAGCCTCCCAGCCCGGGACAAAGATAATATGTTAGATTAATTTACTGCATATTTTTTTATTTTTTTGACTCTATACTCAGCCTCCTATATGTAGCTGCCATAATTGACACTACCAGCATCTGTGTGATAATAGAGACATGAAATATCAGCCACCAGCTACAAAATGTAGCAATCAACATTACTATTGATTCCACCGGTGCTGTTATGTGGTCTGATAAGCTCTTGTGTTGTTGAGTAATAAAGTGATTTACGACATTAATTTTATTTTTATATTTGCCTCGATAGTATAAACGGACTGGAGCGCTGCAGAGGTGCAACTTCATAGGGATAATGCTGTTGGGTGACGGAATGCATTCGTCTGAGTTGATACTTTTTTGTATCAACTCTTTTTGACCAATATTCCAACGCCCCTTATGCCTTATAAAACCTATGTCGCTCATGAAGTCCTGTTTTGTTTATTAAATTTCAGTATCTATTATTTCATCTATCATTTCTGCATCTTCAGGAAGTTTGATATTTTTATCTAAGATTAGGTTTTTATTGATTTGATATGGTTTTCCTGTTTTTATAACTGAGAGAATACGTTTGACCATTTTGTGCGCTACTTTTACGATGATACACTTCGGATTTTTGCCAAAATGAGATTTATAATATGCCTGAATTTCTGGATCTTTACGGATTGCTATCCATGCACTCTCTATGATGTACGGTCTAAGTATTGTGTTGGCTCTAGGTGTCACTCCAAGATTATTTTCACTGCCACCACTATTAAAAATACCGGGAACTACTCCAATATAGCTACTGAATTGTTTTTCATTGGTAAATCGTCGTACATCTCCGCATTCGGATAGTATAGCCGCTGCCAAAAAACCACCAATACCAGGTATACTCCCCAGCAAATAATAATCTGTATTGTGGTATTTGCGACAATACGCCCGTAAAAGATTGCCAATATTTAGATATTCTGTATGGAAAAAGTCCAGCGTTCGTAGTTTGCTCTGCATGGATTCCGTACCACAGGTCGATGACCATTTCACATCAGAAAGCCATGTCTTAAATTCAATAGTCCAGTTGGCATTGTCATAATTAGTGGGTATTTTGATGCCATGAAACAGTAGCATGCCCTTAATGTGTGACTTGACTCTTCGTAGTTCTTTGGTAATATTGGTTCGCTGCCGTAACAGGCTGCGAAACTGCTCCTGTTCTTCAGTCGGAATATGGATGGCTCTGAGATTGTTTTTCTGCAATTGTTTACAAAGATTACGGCTATCGATCTTATCAGTCTTTTGATAATTTTGTTTATCCATCCTAGGGACATCAGCCGGATTGACGATGGTCACTTGCCATCCCAGACCAAGAAAATAACGACCTGCACTGAATCCACAACAACCCGCTTCATAGGTTATTGATACGTCGTGTCGAGGAAAATGAGCTATCACATAATCGTACAATCCCTCAGGATCAGGCGGAGTGGAGAATGTTTTATGGTCAAACAATTCGGTTCTTATGGATACAGACCAACTTTTCTTGTGTATGTCGATTCCAATGAATAACTTTGTGTCATCAGCATTTTGTAAAGGCATAATCTTGTTTTTAATCGTGATAAAATTTTGAGCTAAGATATGCTTTTACATAAATGCTACAAGAAATTGGCGGTTCAGTGGTTAAATGAAGCTTTGTGCTTCGTATCAAGTTTTGTGGTGGCAGACAGTTTTCGTCTCCGATAT
>JBBSLN010000516.1:0-2349 GCA_038255205.1 Flavobacteriales bacterium | reverse complement strand
GCCATTCCGATAGTCGTACCCGAAAACGTATTGGTCTCTACAATATCAGCTCCAGCTTCAAAATACTTGGCGTGTACATCTGCTATGGCATTCGGTTGTGTTAAGGTCAATAAATCATTATTTCCTTTTAATGAATGTGGATAATCCTTAAAGCGTTCACCTCGATAATCTTCTTCTGTGAATTTGTACTGCTGCAACATGGTGCCCATGGCGCCATCGAGTACCAAAATTCGTTTTTGTATTTCTTCTGTAATATTTGCCATTAATTCAATGCTTGTTTTAAATCTTTAATAATATCCTTTACGTTTTCCAATCCAACGGAAACTCGCACCAAACCATCAGAAATACCTGTTTCCAGTCGTTCTTCTTCGGATAATTTACTGTGTGTTGTAGAGGCTGGATGCGTTACGATTGTTCTTGTATCTCCCAAATTGGCGGACAAGGAACAGAGTTTAATTGCATTCAAAAACGTCCGTCCAGCTTCTATGCCTCCATTGACTTCGAAAGCCACGATATTTCCACCTTGCTTCATTTGTTTTATAGCAATTTCATATTGTGGATGCGTCTTTAAAAATGGGTATTTTACAAAGTTGACTTTTTCGTGAGTTTCTAAAAATTTAGCAACTTTTAAAGCATTTTCGCAATGTCTATCTACACGAACTGCCAATGTTTCCAAACTTTTTGATAATACCCAAGCATTAAAGGGCGACATGGCCGGCCCTGTATTTCGGGAAAATAAATAAATTTCACGTATCAAATCGGCTTTGCCGACCGTCACACCTCCCAAAACACGTCCCTGACCATCAATCAGTTTTGTTGCCGAATGAATCACCAAATCCGCTCCAAATTGAATTGGATTCTGAAGATATGGGGTTGCGAAACAATTGTCAACTATAAATAGCAAGTTATGCTTTTTCGCGATTTTGCCTAGCATTTCAATATCCAAAACATCGACTGCTGGGTTGGTTGGAGATTCAATATATAAAATCTTGGTGTTTGATTGAATTAGGCTTTCAATTCTATCAACTTCATTTACTTTGAAGTAACTGGTCTCAATGTTCCATTTAGGAAAATATTTAGTAAACAACGTATGTGTAGAACCAAATACTGAATTGCAAGACACCATATGGTCGCCAGCATTCAACAAAGCGGCAAATGTGGAATAAATCGCAGACATCCCGGTTGCAAAGGCATATCCATCCTCTGCCCCTTCCATGGTCACAATTTTATTGACAAATTCAGTGGTATTTGGATTGGAAAATCGACTGTATAAATTTCGTTCTTTTTCCTCTGCAAATGAGGCGCGCATATCTTCGGCATCCTCAAAAACGAAACTCGACGTCAAATACAAAGGCACAGAATGTTCCAAATATTGGGAACGTTCCATTTGCCCTCTAATAGCATCAGTTTCGAATTTTTTATGACTCATATTTTTACTCAAATTGCCTCTTTAAAGCTTATTTCGCTTTTTTTTTGAAATTTAAAAATCGGGTTCAGCAGCGAAGCTAATTGGTGAAACTCAATTAAAAAAGCATCATGGCCATGAATTGATTTTATTTCACCAATAGTCAAATTATCTTTTTGACTTTTGAGTTCTACATAGGTTTTCCAGTTTTCATCCGCTTTAAAAAACAAATCAGAGTTTATCGTAATAATATGAATATCAGAATTTATCTGCGATGCCACTTCCACAAAGGAATCTCTGTCAGTTGTGATATCTATAGTTCGTAAAATTTGATTCATCATCTTATAGGCAGACAATTGAAACCTATTGCTCAATACTTCTCCATGGTGATTCAACCAACTTTCAATATTAAAAAGCCCATTTTCCGCAATCATTCTTTTGAATTTTTCAGTGAATGATTCAGGCGTTCTATATAAAGTCATCGCATGGAGTCTTGCATCATACAATGGTTCGCTGGAATGGGTCAAAATATTATCTTGAATATAACAATTCGCAATCACCCAATCGGTCGATTTCCAATCCGTAGCTATAGGGATCACATGTTCACACAAAGAAGGATTTGAAGCCGCCAACTCCCATGCAATACCTCCACCAACAGAACCTCCGATTACAGCAAAAAGTTGTTCTATGCCAAGTTTTTGAAGTCCAATAGCAAAAATTTCCGCAATGTCACGAGCGGTAAAATCCTTGTAATTTTCAATTAGATTCTCCGCAGCATCATCATACCCATTTCCAGGAATGTTGAAAGCCAAAATGGTATAAATAGTGGTATCAATACATTTATTATCACCTATTAAATCTATCCACCAACCTTCATTTCCACATATATTTGAATTGCCAGTCAAAGCATGGTTTACCAAAACAACTGGCGCTTCACCAAGTGG
>JBBSLN010000515.1:0-2356 GCA_038255205.1 Flavobacteriales bacterium | reverse complement strand
AACCCGCACGCCCTAATGGGCACAGGATTTTAAGTCCGGCGTGTCTACCAATTCCACCACTTGAGCAAATTTGAACTGGTATGGAGCGAAAAACGGGATTCGAACCCGCGACCTCCACCTTGGCAAGGTGGCGCTCTACCAGCTGAGCTATTTTCGCATTTTTATTTTTAATGAACGATCTCAATAATTGAGTGGGCAAATTTAATACATTTCTTAAAATACCAAAGCCTTTTTTGTAAAAAATTGGAATTTCTCAAGCACGCTTCTTTTTCAGTAACATACGCTTGATTTCGTTCAATTTCATCAAGGCTTCCACTGGTGTCAACGTGTCGATATCGATATTGACGATCTCTTCCTTAATGCTTTCCAATAGTGGGTCATCAAGATTAAAAAAACTTAATTGCATTTCGTTATTGAGCGTTCTTACTTTATTGGTCAACTCGTCACTCGAATGTGACTTTTCGAGTTGTTTCAATATTTTTTCAGCTCTATGGATGACTTGTTGCGGCATGCCAGCCATTTTCGCTACATGGATACCAAAACTGTGCTCGCTTCCACCTTCAACCAATTTCCGTAAAAACAAAACATTATCCTTCAATTCCTTAACAGCCACATTGAAATTCTTAATGCGCTTGAATGTTTCAGTCATTTCATTTAACTCGTGGTAATGCGTTGCGAACAGCGTCTTGGCTTTGCTGGGATGTTCGTGCAAATATTCGCTGATGGCCCAAGCAATTGAAATACCATCGTAGGTACTCGTTCCACGGCCAATCTCATCCAACAGCACCAAACTTCTATCTGAAATATTATTCAAAATAGAAGCGGTTTCATTCATCTCGACCATAAAAGTAGATTCGCCCATCGAAATATTATCACTTGCTCCTACTCTAGTAAATATTTTATCGGTTAATCCAATGGTTGCCGCTTCGGCAGGCACAAAACTTCCCATTTGCGCTAACAAGACGATTAAAGCAGTTTGACGTAAAATAGCGGATTTACCAGACATATTCGGTCCAGTAATCATGATGATTTGTTGGCTTTCTCTATCCAAAAACAAGTCATTGGCAATATAAAGTTCACCATGCGGTAATTGTTTCTCAATGACAGGATGGCGTCCGTTTTTAATGTTCAACGCATAAGATTCATCCACTTTTGGTCGCGCATAATTGTTCTCCTTTGCTAATTGCGCAAAACCCGATAAGCAATCCAATTGAGCAATTAAGGCGGCGTTTTTTTGAACTTCAGGAATGAATTTAGTCATCCAACTAACCAATTCAGCAAATAAACGCTGTTCGATTTCCAGAATGCGCTCTTCAGCTCCAAGAATTTTGGTTTCATATTCCTTTAATTCTTCCGTAATATAGCGTTCGGCATTAACCAAGGTCTGCTTACGAATCCAATCTTGAGGTATTTTATCCTTTTGCGAATGGCGAACTTCAATATAATATCCAAACACATTGTTGGAAGAAATTTTAAGTGAGGTGATTCCTGTTCGTTCGCTTTCCCGCTCCAACATTTTATCGAGATAATCTTTCCCAGAAAATGCCAAATCACGCAACTCTTTTAATTCTGTAGAATAATCCGAAGAGATCGTATTTCCTTTTAAAATATTGACAGGTGCTTCTTCATTCAAAGTTGCTTTGATGCGTTGACGGAGTTCTTCGCATAATTCCAAGGCAGTTCCAATAGATTGTAAGGCTTTGTTATCAGATTGGGTCGTTAAGGCTTGAATCGGGATAATCGCTTCCAACGCATTTTTTAATTGAACGACTTCTCGCGGACTGATTTTACTAGTCGCCACCTTTGAAATCAAGCGCTCGATATCTCCAATTTTCTTGACTTGATTTTGAAGTTTCATCAACAATGTCGATTCCTTTAAAAAGAAATCGACCACATCATGACGCTTTTTTATTTTGTCAATATCTACCAAAGGCAAAGCCAACCAACGTTTGAGCAAACGTCCTCCCATTGGAGAATTTGTTTTGTCTATGACATCAATTAAGGTAACAGCATTTTGATTCGTAGAATGATAGAGTTCTAAATTTTTGATGGTAAAACGGTCCATCCAGACGTGCTCGTTTTGTGTAATCCGCTGAATCGACGAGATATGTTGCAATTGGTGATGTTGTGTTTCACCTAAATAATGTAAAATCGCTCCCGAAGCCACAATACCCTCAAATAAGTCATCAATTCCAAACCCTTTCAAGGATTTTGTATTGAAATGTTTCAACAAGGTTTCAGTAGCATAATCATCCTGAAACACCCAATCTTCCATATAGAAACTGTGGAATTGGTTTCCGAAGGTTTTTACAAATTCAGTTTTCTTTGGTTTAGAAACCAATATTTCGCTTGGGTT
>JBBSLN010000514.1:0-2357 GCA_038255205.1 Flavobacteriales bacterium | reverse complement strand
ACTCAAGACTATCATAAATGACCATACCAATGGAAATTTGTAATTGGTAAATATAGATAAGACAACAAGTGTTGCCAAATACCAAGGATGAATAGTGGTAGAAGTGAAATAGTAAATCGTTGAAATCAATAGCATGGCTGCAATTAGTTGTGGCATCAATTTGTTATTTCGAAAAAAGGTCATTGCAAGTAAGATGATAACAACAATAATAGGAATGAATTTTCCAATGGTCGCAATCTCATTATAACCAGTGATTGCATATCCAATAGTGCGAGCAATGTAATAAAGACTGGCGTTAAACTCAAACTTACCGAACCATAAGGCGACAGTATTAGAATAGTTATCAATGAATTCTGATGAGTAGAATGGTGCGAACAGGAAGATGATCGCAATCAAAATGATAAGGTAGAATCCGACTAATTTACCAAATCCTAACTTTTGATAAATTGTTGAAATATTTTCGGTTTCTCTGTCATTTCGAGCGGAGTCGAGAAACTTATCCGACTTATTCTTTACAAAGTATTGATAAAATAGCGGTAAAAACATCAACGGAATCAACTTAACCGAAATCGACAAAGCAAACACTACAGCTGCAATTTTCCATTTTCCAGAATGCAACAGGTACAAACTGAATATTAAGAAGAAAATCATAATCCCTTCAAAATGCAAACTTCCTGTGAGTTCGATAATGATAAACGGATTGAGCAGATACCAAAAGATGTTTTTGACAGGCATTTTAAATTTCTCTAAAAGCTTCTTTCCAAAATAAAGTGTTCCGAAATCCGCTGCGATGATGAAGATGCGGAATACAATTGCCGAACCAATTATGCTCTTTCCCGAAAACAGAGCTGCAATTGCAAATATTAATTGTTTGACAGGTGGATAATTGGTGTAATGACTTGCATTGAGAAATCCCATGCCATTGTAGAGTTCTTGGGCTTGTGCAATTGGTAACTTGCCCATTTCGATGAATGATTGCGGTGTAAATAAATATGGATTGATGCCTTCGAGAATCATGCGACCATCCCAAATAAAACGGTAAAAATCTTGGGAAAGATTGGGCATGGCGAAGAGGAAAACCAATCTATAAATTAGTGCAACTGCCACTAAAAACTTGAAATTCCATTTAGTGATTTGCACCAATTTGTAGAATAAAAAAAACAAGGCAGAATAGAGCACAAGTAGTTTTGTATAATCTGTTCGCACCAAATCATAAGCGAATGAAGCATAGAAAACCACACTCAATAGCGCAAATAAAATCGGAATTTTATGGAGTTTTAGAAATGTGGAATTGAGCATTTGTATTTTTAAAAATTTCTTCCCTATTCAAGAAATGACATGTTTGGTTAGCGTTGCAAGTTAAGTCGTTTTTAAAATCTATTATTGACAAAATAAGCAAATTTTGGGCGACAAGACCTTTCAGGTTTTTAAAACCTGAAAGGTCTCGTCTGTTTGAGATTTCAAACTGAAAATATTTCAACGCCATAAGACCTCACAGGTTTTGAAAACCTGTGAGGTCTGACGGACTTTAGCGGTTAATTTAGAATGGTAATAGCTATAATTGAATTTTAGTGTCTGCGCTAAACCTCAAAGGTTTTAAAAACCTTTGAGGTTTGATGTTCCAAATTATACAAATTATTGTTCCGAAGACGAATCTGCGTTAGCGATAGAAACGGCATCCTTTTTACGAGTATGGTTGCCTTTTTGGGGCAACCATACTTGTAAAAAGATACAGTGGATAGCGCGACCTTGAGCAAATCTGCAAGGTCTTTTTTGACCTTGTAGGTTTAGCGATGGGTAACGCCCAAATCATTACTATAATCACATAAAAAAACCTCTAACATTTAAAATATTTGAGGTCTATAAAAAATCTTATAAAATTTAAGCTTTAGAAGTCAATGATTTGAAAAATACATAGCCAAAACCAACACACAACATCAAGTGGAATGGGAACAATCCGAAGTCGCCTCCTTGGTCGCCAACGACGAATGCGCTGTACAATCCGAAGGCGAAATACAGCATCAATGCACCTTCAACAATGACGTTGAGCGATACGTTTTTTGCGAGATATTTATTGCCTTTCCAGCTGTCCTTTAACGTACTGATGTTGAATTTTGGAGTTCTCACGAATTCACTTCGTTTACCGATATGTCCTTCTAACACTGCAATTGAATTGTGTAATGAAAAGCCCATCGCAATTGAGAAAAACGTAAAGAACGTTCTGACGTAGCTAAAGAAATTCTTGAATCCACTGCCGTAAATGCTTTTGTACATCATCCAATAACAGACGAAAAATATCATGGTGCTCATCACGAAGAAACTCATAAAATAGAAATAGTAACGTAAATGAGCATATT
>JBBSLN010000513.1:0-2361 GCA_038255205.1 Flavobacteriales bacterium | reverse complement strand
TTCTCCTGAAATCGCCAGCGTTGGACTGACCGAGAAACAGGCTAAAGACAAAGGTTTGGACATAAAAGTTGGCAAATTCCCATTCTCTGCTTCAGGTAAAGCCAGTGCTTCTGGAGCGAAAGAAGGGTTTGTAAAAGTAATTTTTGATGCCAAATATGGCGAATGGTTAGGTTGCCACATGATTGGCGCTGGCGTTACTGATATGATTGCTGAAGCCGTTTTAGGTCGGAAATTGGAAACCACGGGTCATGAAGTATTAAAAACAGTGCATCCACATCCTACGATGAGCGAAGCAGTTATGGAAGCAGTTGCTGATGCTTATGGTGAAGTGATTCATCTTTAGGAGGAAGCCCCACCTAACCTCCCCAAAGGGGAGGATCCATCACTCTAACGCAAACCAAAAAAGCTGTATTTAAATTTTAAATACAGCTTTTTTGATTTATTCATCCGAGCATGAGTTCCTTATCGGGAAGGCTAGGATGGGCTTATAAAACTTTGGATTGCCAGCTCATAGCTCTGAAGACCAAAACCAAGAATAACACCTTTGGCATTTTGGGAAATAAAGGATTTATGTCTAAATTTTTCCCTATTGAATGTATTGGAAATATGAACTTCCACAACTGGAGTTGTTATGGCTTTCACTGCATCACCTATTCCGATTGACGTATGCGTGTAAGCCGCTGCATTTAAAATAATACCGTCATAAGAAAATCCAACCTCTTGAAGCTTATCAATCAATTCGCCTTCGACATTAGATTGAAAGTGGTGAATTTCGAGCTTTGGATATTTTCGTGTCAACTCATCTAAAAACTCTGTAAAGGACAAACTTCCATACAAGTCTGGTTCTCGTGTACCAAGAAGGTTGAGATTTGGACCGTTGATTATAATCAATTTCTTCATGAAGTAAATATATCAAAAATTAGGGCAAAAAAAAACCGAAGTGATAAGCTTCGGTTTCATAATAATATATTATTTGATTAGAACATAAATCCAATGGATAAACTCAATACTGAATTAGTTAAGTTATCATCAAATCCTTCCTCCTCAGCTTGATTTACATTAGATAATCCAAACATGTAACGTCCTTGGAAGAACAAACCACTGTCCAATTTGTAAGACAATCCAGCACCCAAGCTCAAATCGAACCCGGCAACATCCTCTGCATTTTCTTTAAACGATTCTCCATCTCTTTCAGCTTCAAATTTAGAACTCACATTGAATCCAAATTGTGGTCCAGCTTCAATTGCAAATCCTTCTGAAACATAAAACTTTGCCATTACTGGAATGTTAATGTAATCTAATTTCAATTTAGATTCAATTTCAATACCGTCAAAATTACTCTTAGATTGTAATCCTTGTTGGGAATAAACTATCTCTGGTTGAACTGAAAATTTTTCCGAGATTGGGATCTCAACAAGACCTCCAATGTGGAAACCTGTTCTACCGTCGGCATCTTCGACATCATCTCCGGTCAATTTTGCAAAATTTACACCAGCTTTTGCGCCAAACTGAATTTCACCTTGAGCTTGAACCTTTGCAAATCCAAAAACTGCAATTGCAGCAAATAACATTAATTTTTTCATAATTTTTAAGTTTTTAAATTGATTGGTGCAAACTAAATGCTTTTTTTTGACATATTAACGATAATTTAAACAGTTATTAACAATTTTGTAAACAAAATGATATTAGTATCTTATAATCAATACATTACATATTTTTTTATTAACAAAATATTTAACAATTCCTGCGAATGTAGTTTTATAAAATGGTCTGATATCCCCATTTTATACTATTTTTACTGCTATGAACTGGCAAAACGCACTCAAAGATTATAAACATTACCTTAAAATTGAGCGTGGTCTCTCCAAAAATTCCATTGTCAATTATGAATATGATCTTAATAAATTAATAAATTATTTAGCAGTGAACGAGTTAACAATCTCTCCTATCGTTATTGATCATCAAGTGGTTCAAGAATTCATATATACAGTTTCAAAGTCTCACAATGCAAGATCGCAGTCGAGAATCATCTCTGGATTGCGGAGTTTCTTTAGCTATCTGGTCTTTGAAGATTACAGATCCACCAACCCGCTGGATTTGATTGAATCTCCTAAAATAGGTAGAAAGCTTCCCGACACATTAAGCCTTGCTGATATTGACCGATTGATCAATGCCATCGATCTTACTTATGAATATAATGGCATTAGATTGGGCGAACGTGACCGAACGATTTTGGAAACCTTATATAGTTGTGGACTTCGTGTGAGTGAGCTTACCCACTTAAAAATTTCGGATTTGTTTTTTGATGAAGGATTTATAAAAGTAACGGGCAAAGGCGACAAACAGCGTTTTGTACCTATA